>NZ_JASAUS010000062.1:0-47170 GCF_029953005.1 Bradyrhizobium sp. Mp27
GGGGCACCTCTCTCACCCACGGCCTGCAACGACCTGGGGGTTTGCGGGCTCCCGTCCGTCACCGCAACGTCTACAATAGCTGACCTGCGGCGCTTCGACTTACAAGGGGTTCTCTCCACGCACTCATCAATCATTTGAGTTTGCGGAACCAACCCCTCATCCGGCGCTTCGCGCCACCTTCTCCCACAAGGGGAGAAGGAAGAACGCGTCCGCATTCATCTTTGCGCAAATCGCTGCGCCCGTCTTTGTCGCAGCGCAAATAGCGGGGTCAGGCGCCGTAAGTATAAAAACCCTGCCCGGTCTTGCGGCCGAGATGGCCGGCATCGACCATTTCCCTGAGCAAGGGGGCCGGACGGTATTTGGGGTCGTTGAAGCCCTTATAGAAGACCTCCATCACCGAGAGCATGGTGTCGAGCCCGACGAGATCGGCGAGCGCCAGCGGCCCGATCGGATGGTTGCAGCCGAGCTTCATGCCGGCATCGATCTCCTCGGCGGTTGCGATCCCTTCCTGGAGCGCAAAGATCGCCTCGTTGATCATCGGGCATAGGATGCGATTGACGGCGAAGCCGGGGCTGTTCTTGGCCGTGATCGCCACCTTGCCGACCCGCTTGGCGAAATCCAGCGCCTTGGCGTGGGTGTCGTCGGAGGTCTGTAGGCCGCGGATGAGTTCCAACAGCGCCATCACCGGCACCGGGTTGAAGAAGTGCATGCCGATGAAGCGATCGGGACGATCGGTTGCGGCGGCAAGCTTCGTGATCGAGATCGAGGAGGTGTTGGTCGCGAGCAGCGTGCGCGGCGACAGCGTGGCGCAGAGGTCCTTCAGGATCTTGACCTTGAGCTCCTCGTTCTCGGTCGCGGCCTCGATGACGAGGTCGCAATCGGCGAGCTTCGCGCGGTCGGTGGTGCCGGTGATGCGCTTGAGAGCCGCCTCGCGATCGGCCGCCGACATCTTCTCCTTCTTGACTAGGCGCTCGAGGCTGCCGCCGACGGTCGACAGCCCGCGGTTCACCGCCGCATCGGAGATGTCGACCATCACGACCGAGAGCCCGGCCGCGGCACAGATCTGCGCGATGCCGTTCCCCATGGTCCCTGCCCCGATGATGCCAACCGTGTTGATCATTGCCTCGTATCCTTCATCCTTGCGGGCGTGCCAGACGGCTCGGCCCCATTGTTCCTGCATCAGGGTCTAGCACCGCCGCCGGGCGGGTGCGACCTGATCCTGCCCCCTCCTTAAAGCATCCCGGGCGGGAATAAAGCCGCTCTTCCGCCGCGGAGAGGTGCGATTTGATGCTCCGGCGGGCTGATTTCTGCGCATTTTGCCCGGCCGCTGCAGGGGGTGCCGAGCACCGGGCCAGGACGTCTTTGTGACACAGGCCACATCTGCTGCGTGCCCGGCCTGCTAGCCTCGGCCGCATGATGAAGCACCTCACTCTCCCCGTCCTCTTCACCGCTCTGCTCGTCGCCACGCAAAGCCTGGCGGCCGAGACCAAGGGAGCCGGCTCAACCTTCGTTTCGCCCGTGATGGCGAAATGGATCGACGCATACAAGGCGAAGACCGGCAACACCGTCAGCTATCAAGCGGTCGGCTCCAGCATCGGCGTCGGCCTGATCAAGAAAGAGGCCGTCGACTTCGGCGCAAGCGACATGCCGCTCGATCCCAAGGAGCTGGACAGGCTCGGCATGATGCAATTCCCGATCGTGATCGGAGGCGTCGTGCCGGTCGTCAATATCGATGGAGTCAAACCCGGCCAGATCCGCTTCACCGGCCAGATGCTCGCCGACATCTATCTCGGCAAGCTGAAATCATGGAACGATCCGGCCATTCGCGCGATCAACCCCGACATCAGGCTGCCGAGCACTGCGATCACGGTGGTTCATCGCACCGACGGATCCGGCACGACGTTCAACTGGTCGAACTACCTCTCGAAGGTCAGCCCGCAGTGGAAGACGAGCGTGGGCGAAGGCACCTCGGTCGAGTGGCCACTTGGTCTCGGCGGCAAGGGCAATGACGGCGTCGCCTCGCTCGTCGGCCTCGTGCCCGGTTCGATCGGCTATCTCGAATACACTTACGCGCTGCAACGGCTAGATAGAATCTCATTTGGCGTCGTGCAGAACAGCGCCGGCAATTTCGTCGTCCCCGACGCCGCATCGTTCCAGGCCGCGGCCTCGAGCGCGGACTGGAAGGCGGAGAAGGATTTCCACCTCGTGCTCACCAACGCGCCTGGCGAAGACGCCTACCCGATCACGGCGACGACCTTCGTGCTGATGCCGAAGGCGCCGAAATCTCCGGAACGATCGACGGCCGCCATCGACTTCGTTCGCTGGTCGCTGGAGAACGGTAAGTCGCAGGCGGAAACGCTTAACTACGTTCCGTTGCCGGCCGCCCTGGTCGACCAAATCGAACGCTACTGGCAGCTGAGCCTTGGCGACCCCACCATTTCGGCATCGGCTGCGGTCAAGCGCTGAGGCTCGAAGCAAGTCTGGTCAGCGATCAATCGCCGGCAGGCCATTACCCGCTGGAACTTTGCGCGCGTCGAGCACGTTGAGCTGGCACCGGGCCTGAACTCGGGCCGGTTGGAGGCCTTGCGATCTTTTCCGACGATGAAGACATCGATCACGGTGACCTCAGGAGCTCGGTAACCCCCTGGGTCACGGGCGGCGGACCAGATGTTCGACCCGTCATCGGAAGCTTCGCATGCGACGTCCTAGTTATCGGTGCGGGGATCACCGGCGCCATGGTCGCCGAAAGCTTCACCCGTCGCGGGCACGAGGTCGTCGTCATCGACCGGGAAACTCCCGGACACGGCAGTACCGGCGCCAGCACCGCGATGTTGCTCTGGGAAATCGATCGACCGTTGTCCGAACTTACCCAGGCCTACGGATTCGAACGTGCGGCGCGTTGCTACACGGCGAGCCTCCGCGCCGTCCAGGGCTTGTTGTCGTTGACGCGCCACTATCGCATCCCATGCCACATCAGAGATCGGCTTTCACTCTACCTTGCAGTTGAGGACAGCGGAAAATCCCTGAGAGAGGAGTCTGATCTGAGAGCGCGCGCTGACTTGCCCGGCGTATTTCTCGATCACGCGGCCCTGCTCCGCCGGTTTGAGCTTGCCCGCGCGGGTGCGATTCTGTCGCCGGTTGCCGCAGATGCCGATCCCGTCGAGCTCACTCACGGACTTCTGAAGATTTCCATCGGACGCGGGGCCCTTGTCCGGCAAGCCAACGCGACGGCTTTCGAAAGCGCCGGCGCCAAGGTCGTCGTTGGCCTCGACGGCGGCCACGAGATCGAGGCGAACCGCGTGGTGTTGTGTACGGGTTACGTGATGCCCAGCATCGTGCGTCCGACCATCCAGCGCCCGGCCTCGAGCTGGGCCATTGCCACAGAGCCTCAGCCCCAGAATCTGTGGCCCGAAGACGCGCTGATCTGGGAAGCGAGCCATGACTACCACTATGCCCGCAGCACGTCGGACGGCCGGATCATCTTCGGCGGTGAGGATGATGATTCCGCGATAGAACCGCAGGCGCGTCAGGCACTCACCCCTGCCAAGCGGGAACGCCTAAGGCAGAAGCTTGGGGCGCTTTGGCCTCGATCATCCCACAGGATCGACTATTGCTGGTCGGGGGCGTTCGACACGACGCAGGACGGATTGCCGCTCATCGGCGCGGTGCCCGGCCAGAAGAACATGCTCGCCGCCTACGGTTACGGCGGCAACGGCATTACGTTCAGTTATCTTGCGGCTGAACTGCTCGCGACGTTTTGCTCCGGAGGCAATTCTCCGCTACTCGACGACTTCGCGATCGATCGCACCGCCTGAGCAGACCGACCATCAAAGCGTTCCATTGACATCTCGGGGGCACGCCGCCACCGATCGATCCGGAAAAGCCGCTTGACAGGCCGCTAGCCTGCATAACGCCGCACCGACGTTCTTTTTTCGATGAATCGCGTTTTCAAATCGCTCCTGCCCGGTATTCTGTCGTTGAACAAGACTCGCAGGGACCAGTACGTGAAGCAATTGCGCGGCCTCGACATCGACGAACTCAAGGCATTCTGCCCGACGCCGAAGCGTCCGGCCGGATGAACGACTTCGCGCGATCCATCGGCGCCGCGTTCACACTGATCGGCGAGGCCGACGCCGAGCTGCTCGGCATCGTCGCGCTGTCGGTGCGTGTCAGCCTGACCGCCAGCGTCGTCGCGCTGCTGATCGGCGCGCCCTTCGGGGCGCTGCTCGCGATCACCCGATTCCGCGGGCGACAGGTCGTCATCGTATTGACCAATGCACTGCTCGGCCTGCCGCCGGTCGTGGTCGGGCTTGCGCTCTATCTTCTGCTGTCGCGGTCCGGCCCGCTTGGGGCAGCCGGACTGTTGTTCACGCCGACCGCCATGGTGATCGCGCAGACCCTGCTCGCGACCCCGATCGTGGTTGCGCTGGTGCACCGGCCGGCGAGCCTGCTTTGGGCCGAGTATGGCGACCTCGCGCGGATCGACGGACTATCGACGCTGCGCAGTATCGGCTTGCTGTTCGCGCTCGGCCGGACGTCGCTGCTGACGGCCTTTCTCGCGGCTTTCGGACGCGCGATCGCCGAGGTCGGCGCCATCATCATCGTCGGTGGCAACATCCGCGGCTTCACGCGCACGATGACGACGGCGATCGCACTGGAGACGAGCAAGGGCGACCTGCCGCTGGCGCTCGGGCTCGGACTGATCCTGCTCGCACTCAGCGTGGCGGTGTCGACCGTCGCCTTCCTGCTAGTGGGACGCGTTGGGGAAAAATAGCTGCTCGCCGCCGACCTTGTAGCCGGCGATCGCGTCCTGCCCCTTCGGCGAGACCAGCCAGTCGATGAAGGCCTGTCCCGCCTT
The DNA here is from genome assembly GCF_029953005.1 of Bradyrhizobium sp. Mp27. Classification (NCBI taxonomy): domain Bacteria; kingdom Pseudomonadati; phylum Pseudomonadota; class Alphaproteobacteria; order Hyphomicrobiales; family Nitrobacteraceae; genus Bradyrhizobium; species Bradyrhizobium sp. Mp27. The sequence continues at coordinate 4,859 of NZ_JASAUS010000062.1, forward strand.
CGCCTTCACGTTCGCATGCGTCGCCGGATTCACCAGCATGACGCCATACTGGTTGAACAGCCGCTTGTCGCCCTCGGTCAGGACGGCAAGCTCGCCGCGGTTCTTGAACGACAGCCAGGTGCCGCGGTCCGACAGGAGATAGGCGTTCGACGACGACGCCATGTTCAGCGCCGGACCCATACCCTGCCCGATCTCGCGATACCAGCTGTCCTTGCCTGCGCCGATATCGACGCCCGCCTCCTTCCACAATCTCAGCTCGGCCGCATGCGTGCCGGACTTATCGCCGCGCGAGATGAATGGCGCCTTCGCCGCCGCGATCTTGCGCAGCGCATCCGTGACGTCCTTGCCGCCGGCGATCTTTGCGGGATCGCTCTTCGGACCGACAATGATGAAGTCATTGTACATGACATCGAAGCGCTTCACGCCCTGCCCCTCGGACATGAACTTGTCCTCGGCCGGCCTGTCATGCACGAACACCACCTCTGCATCGCCGCGCCGCCCGATGTCGAGCGCCTGGCCGGTGCCGACGGCAACGACCTTCACCTCGATGCCCTCCGCCTTCGAGAACAACGGCAGCAGGTAACCGAACAGGCCCGACTGTTCCGTCGACGTCGTCGAGGCCACGGTGATGGTGCGATCCTGCGCGAATGCGCATGTCGACCAGACCAGAACCGCTGCGATGGCGGCAAGCTTTCTCATTGCGTTGTCCTCACTCCCCAGACGTTGGAACTTAGGCGGGAAGGGTGACGCAGGGAAGTCCGACGTTCGGCGCAGGATCAGCGGCCGGGTATGTCTTGCGGATCACGTCTTTTCTCCTTCGCTGTCGAAGGAAGCGTATCGGGGATCGGCGCGGCAACTCCGTGGGCGCGGTCACATTGGCCACCTGCCGCGCCGCAGCTTCAGGACGACCGCAGCTTGTCGATGATGGCCGTCACCTCCTTCAGCTGGGCTTTGGCCGTGGCCAGCAGATCGAGCAGATCGCGCGCCGACTGGGCTGATCCACCAGCGGCGGCCTGATCGATCACACTCAAGCCGTCGGTGAGACGCGAGATGATTTGCACGAGTTCATCGCGGCGCGCCTCGAGGTCCGCAAGCGTTGCGTCAAAGCGCTCGTCGAGCCGGGCGCCTTGCAACGAGCGGATCGGAACGATCCTGTCGTCGGGAGGATCGGACATGCGCGTGCTTTGCGTTGCTGTCCCGCCCATCCTAGGCGCGACCGCTCGCAACCCGGCGGTGGTGCATTGTCGCATCCGACACGGCAGTCGCGTTGCCCTTTCCCGCGCGGCGGACGCACGGATGTTCTGCAATTGGTCCCACCTACATTGACATCGATGTGACGGCCGGGGCAGTTTTTTACATTGCTGGCGAATCAGCGATTGCCTCACGCCGAGTACCTCTTGGACAACTCCCTGTGCTTTCGAGACTGATATCGTTGCTGCGCCGCATTCCCGCGGTGAAATGGGCGTTCACCCGGCTTAGGCCCTTGCCTCACGGCGGCAGCATCGATGTCGCGCCGATCGCGGCAAGCGATTCGCCGGCAATCGTTGTTGACATCGCGGAAGCTGTTCCGGCTCCCGACAGCATCAGCACCAACTCGCTGCCCGGTGACACCGAGATCGCCGTTGCTGGTCCGGTCGCCGAAGATGGCGCCGCTATCTCCGTCATCCCGGAGAACCCGTCCGCAGCGCCAACTGATATCAGCGTCGCCGATGATTCATCCTTGCAAGCGCCGACAGAGGTCGAGGCGGTCGTCGTCGAAGAGGTTTCGGTCTCGTCAGTCGAGGTGGAGAGCGAGGCCGTCGATGCTCATGAGCTCGTCACCAACGATCCGCCCGCGGAGCCTGAGACCAGCGTCGCACCCGTCGTCGTAGAAGAGACACCGGTCCCGGTTGTCGAGATCGAGAGCGACCCGGTCGGTGCACCCGAGCTCGTCGGCAGCGACCCGTCTGCGGAACTCCCGGTGAACGCTGAACCCGTCATCGTTGAAGAGGTCCGGCTGTCGCCTGTGGAGGCCGAGAGCCAGCAGGCCGACGTTTCCGAGCCCGTCATCGGCAGCGATCCATCTCCCGAACTCTCGACCGAGGTGGAGCTTGTCGTCGTCGAGGAGGCGCTGGTCTCCTCTATCGACATCGAGATCGCTCCGGTTGATGCCCCCGTTCTCGCCGTTAGCGACAATACCTCCCCTGACGTCGCTGATGTGGAGTCGGCTGTCGTGGAGGACCCGTGCGTCCCGCTTGCGGACAGCGACGTCTCGGCGAGGGAGGTTTCCGAGAGCAGCATCGACAGCGTTGCCATCCCTGTCGTCGCAATGGAGATCGAGCCGGTCCCGGCCAACGATCCCGCCCCGATCGCAGCGATCGCCGCGGAGGTTCCCTCCGCCGACACAGCGAGCGTCGTCACGCATGTCGCGCCGGAGCCGATCCTCGAGTCTCCCGCTCCGGTGATCCCCAGCGCGCCGAAGACGCGCGCAAAGGTCGTGGAACCCGTCGACCGCGCCACGTTGATCCGGCAGCGCTGGACGGAGACCGGGATCAGGATGTGGAATCCGCGGCTTCACGGCGCCGGCGAGGCCACGCTGAACATCCAGGGCCGCGTCGAGCTGCTACCGCCCGCGCCCGGCGAGACCATGCCACGTTACGACAAGCTCGAATTCAGGATGCTGGGCGGGCAGATCGTCTGCGAGGGCGTCGTCGTCGAGGCGCCCGCGTCGGCGGGGCAGCGCAGCTTTACCCGGCTCGCCGAGCCGCGTAACCCCGACCGGCCCCGCGAACCGCTACGGGAACGCCAGGCCGCTCTCGCCTGACCCTTGTCCTCTGCGACCATGCCCGCCATATGCTAGGCTGACGCCCTGGACATGGGAGGCCGCATGCCAGCAAGATCATTGCGCCTGGTCGTGATCGCCGCCCTCTGCATCTCGCAAGGGGCCTTTGCGGCGTCCGGCAAACGCCCGCACCGTGCGCCCGCCACCGATCCGGCCGCGCCCTACAAGGCCGACCGGCTCTCCACCTCGCGCGGCCAGACGATCCTCAACACGCCCGGCCAGACCACCGTGCTGACACGTCAGATCCTTGACGACATGAACGCGACGACCCTCCGGGATGCCATGCGCTCGACCGCCGGCGTGACGATTGGGATTGGCCGCTAGATTTCGCGCGGCTTCGCGTTCAGGGGATCGGATAGCCCTTCCAGACCCACTCCAGCGCCGACGGCAGCGTTTGCGCGATCGTCGGCCGGTCGACATGCTTGGCGTTGCGCACGAACAGGAACTGGTAGTGGTAGCCCTTCTCCGCCAGCACCTTCGCCATCAGCGCGTTCGACAGGGTCCAGTCGTGCATGCCGTCGGGAATGGTGGGGTTCGGATAGAACAGATCCTGATCGCCGCCGAAGAACCAGAAGCGGATCGGCTTCGCCGGCGCGGCGACGATCAGCGGCACGCCGGGCGGCTCGGCCGGCGTGAGCACGCCGGCCTTGGAGATGAGGTTGGGACCGGCCGGCCCCGTCCATGCGCTGTGATATTCCCAGGCGCCGCCACGCAGCGACGGATCGTGCGGCCATTGCTGGTTGACCATTGTCGGTGAGAAGGCCAGCACGCGGTGATAGAGATCGGGATAGAACCACGCCATGGTGAAGGCCGCAGCCCCGCTCGAGCTCAGCCCCATGGTCGCGCGCCCGTCCGGATTTCCGGTCAGCTTGACGTCGGCATTCTTTTCGACCAGCGGCAGCACCTCGCGCTCGACGAATTGCGCATACGCGCCTGACACCGCGTCATATTCGCGGCCGCGCTGGCTGCCCTGCGCGTCCTGGCCGCCATTGCCGATCTGGATCGCGATCATCGGCGGCACGCGGCGCTGCGCGATCAGATTATCGAGCGTCGTGGCGAGATCCTTGTAGGCGTTGGAGCCGCCGTCGCCGACCACGATGAACGGCGCCTCGGTGCCGCGGACATATTGCGCCGGCACGTAGACGTCGATCGTGCGCGACCAGATTCCAGGATGGCTGGTGGTGACGATCATGTGCGACTTGTCATCCGGTGCGGTGACGGTCGTCATGATCGAGGAATTGGTGCAGCCGGCGACGTCGTCGCGGATCAGGCCGGGATTGTAGATCGTGCTCTCCTTCGACGTCAGCGTGAAGGATTTTGTCGTGCCGCGTGGTACGCCTTCCTTCGCAATCGTCTCCGGCGCGGGATTGTGGGTGGGCCCGATGATGAAATTGCCCTCGGCGCCGAGCGGCGGCAGCGTTCCGTCGGGTAGCTCGGTCGCGCGCGGATAGTTGGGGTTCGAGGGATCGCGCGTCGGCGGCGCCGTCTTGAAATCGAGGCCCGCCGTGTCGATGAAGAACGGTGCCGCCTTGTCGGTGGTGTTGGCCCCGGGCGGCACCGCCATGTTCTGGGTGACGCAGGCCGGCTGCGACAGTGCAATTGAAGTGAAGGAGACGAGGGAAATCAGCGTCCCCGCGAGGACGGAGAATAAATTGGTCATTTCAGCTCCCAGTGCCGACAAGTCTTTGGCTCGCCTTGACGCAAAGTATGGCGGGCCGACTGCGCGCGGTCAAACAGCAAGCGGCCGCATTCCAGCGATAGCCGCCATGCTCAAACCGAACGGCGACCGCTATTCCGTGCATGCCATGAGTTTTTCCGAATACGAGGCCGTTGCTGCCGCAGCTCACACGACGTAGCTTGCGCGCCGGCCATGCCGCGCAAAAGGCGCGCACGGTCAAAACGAACAAGAACACTTCGGGAGGCAACCTATGAAGAAGCTCGCGGCCACGCTATGTGCGCTGGCGTTCCTCGCAACCGGCGCACAGGCGCAAACCATCAAGGATTTCCTGGCAGCGGTCATGCAGAAATGGACGGCGCCATTCGATCCGTTCCAGCTCATCCGCAACATCTATTATGTCGGAACCGACGGCATTGCCGTTTATGTTATCAAGACATCGCAGGGCCTGATCCTGATGGACACCGCGATGCCCCAGTCGACCGGCATGATCGAGGACAACATCGCGAAGCTCGGCCTCAAGGTCGCCGACATCAAGATCATCCTCAACACGCATGCGCATCTCGACCACACCGGCGGCTTCGCCGAGATCAAGAAGGAGACCGGCGCACAGCTCGTTGCCGGTGAGCGCGACAAGGCGCTGCTCGAAGGCGGCTACTATCCAGGCGACGAGAAGAACGAGGACCTCGCCTTCCCCGCGGTGAAGGTCGACCGCACGGTGAAGGAAGGCGACAAGGTCACGCTCGGCGACACCACGCTGACGGCACATGCAACGCCCGGCCACTCGCCGGGCTGCACGAGCTGGGAGATGACCGTCAAGGACGGTGGCCAGGACCGCGAGGTGCTGTTCTTCTGCAGCGGCACGGTGGCGCTGAACCGGCTGGTCGGGCAGCCGACCTATGCCGGTATCGTTGATGATTACCGCGCGACCTTCGCCAAGGCCAAGGCGATGAAGATCGACGTGCTGCTCGGACCGCATCCGGAAGTCTATGGCATGCAGGCCAAGCGTGCGGAGATGAAGGACGGCGCACCGAACCCGTTCATCAAGCCGGGCGAGCTCGCAACCTACGCAACCAGCCTGTCGGAGGATTTCGACAAGCAACTCGCCAAGCAGACGGCGGCATTGGAGAAGAAATAACGGCCGTTTGCCCTCGCTTCACCTCTCCTCCCGCGGGGAGAGGTGAAGCGCGCGCGTCGGTTGACCGCGCGGCCATGCGCCGTCGCCGACGTGAAAAGCCAAGATCTCGCATGGTTAGCTGATCGTAGCTGCGGCTGGCTGCGGGCGAGGCGTGCCTGAAACACGCGCCTCGGCCGCCGGTATCCTTAACACGGTCTCACCAATACACGCGGCCGGAAAATCCCGTGGCCGCGCGCAACCTGCGCTGGTTTTTCGTGCAGTTCCACCTAACGCGACCTTTACCCCCGCCGTGCAAGATCGCCGCCGTTTTGAAGGGATCCGGGGCGCGTATTGCAATGCCTGTCGCCAATTTGAAGTCTCAGCTCGCCGCCGCGATGCGGCTGTTTCGCGTGCCGGCCGACAACCCGGACCTGACGCGCGCGCAGTTCGACGCCTTCTCCAAGCAGATCCCGCTGCTCTATTTCATCCTGATGAGCAACACGATCGCGGTCGCCTATACCTATGTCAACGTGGCGCCGGACTGGCTGACGATGATCGTGCCGAGCGTGCTCACCGTGTTCGCGGCGCTGCGGACCTTCTGGTGGCTGCGCCAGCGGCACCTTGTGCGCAGCGATGCCGATATCCTGCGCAATCTGCGCGCCACCAACTGGATGACATTGCCGATCGGCGCCGGCTTCACGGCCTGGTCCTTCGCGCTATACCCCTATGGCGACGCCTTCGCCAAGAGCCAGGTCGCCTTCTACATGGCGGTGACCGTAATCGGCTGCATCTTCTCGCTGATGCATCTGCGTTCCGCGGCGCTGATCGTGACGCTCGTCGTCGACGCTCCCATGTGCTGTTCTTCTGGGCGACCGGCGAACCGACGCTGAAGGCGATCGCGGTCAACAACCTTCTCGTCTCCGGCGCGATGGTGACGGTGCTGTTCATCTACTACCGCGACTTCGCCGATCTCGTCTCGAGCCGCAAATCGCTGCTGGCGCAGCAGGCGGCAACGCAAGCGCTCTCGGACGAGAACTTCCGCCTCGCCAATCTCGATTCTCTCACCGAGCTGCCGAACCGCCGCCGCTTCTTCGCCGAGCTGTCGAGCGCCTTCACCGACGCCGAGCGCAGGCGCGTTCGCGTCGCGGTGGGGATCATCGACCTCGACGGCTTCAAGCCGATCAACGACAATTACGGCCACTCGGTCGGCGATCGCGTCCTGATCGAAGCCGGGCGCCGCATCCGCGAAGTTTGCGAGGGCTTCGGCCCGCAGCGGGTGGAATTTGCCCGGCTCGGCGGCGACGAGTTCGGCCTCGTGGTGTGCGGCGATCCCGAAGATGACGATTTGATGCGGCTCGGCCAGCGCATCGGCGAACAGGTCAAGCTGCCCTATCAGCTCGACACCGCCCATACCGGGCTGTCCTGCTCGATCGGCTTCGCGCTGTTCCCAAGCTCGGCGACCAGCGCCGAAGCGCTCTATGAATGCGCCGATTACTCGCTCTATCACGCCAAGCGCCATCTGCGCGGCCGCACCGTGATCTTCTCGAGCGAGCTCGAGGCCGAGATCCGCAGCCGCGGCGTCATCGAGAACCTGCTCCGTACCGCCGATTTCAGCACCGAGATGGACCTGGTGTTCCAGCCGATCGTGGACGCGATGAGCGAGCACACCGCCGGCTTCGAAGTCCTGGCGCGCTGGCGCAGCTCCCGCCTCGGCCTGGTCTCACCGGCCGACTTCATTCCGGCCGCAGAGCGCATCGGCCTGATCCGGCCGCTGACGCAAGCGCTGCTGGTCCGCGCGCTCGCGACGGCAAGGACCTGGCCCGACCACATCCGCCTGTCGTTCAACCTCTCAGCTCACGACGTCTGCGCAGCCGAGGGCATTTTGCCGCTGATCTCGATCATCGAGAAAAGCGGGTTGCCGCCGCACCGGATCGATTTCGAGATCACCGAGACCGCCGTCACCTTCGACTTCGTGCGCGCGCAGCAATCGATCGCGACGCTGAAGGCCATGGGCTGCGGCATTTCACTGGATGATTTCGGTACCGGTTATTCCTCGCTGAGCCACGTGCATCGGCTGCCGCTCGACAAGATCAAGGTCGACCGCAGCTTCGTCGCCGACATCAACGAGAATCCGGTGAGTCACAAGATCATCAAGTCTCTCGCCGGCCTGTGCGACGACATGGAGATCGCCTGCGTCGCCGAGGGCGTCGAAACCCGCGCCCAGCTCGACAGCCTGCGCCGCCTGGAATGCGACTTCATCCAGGGCTACTACTTCGCAAAGCCGATGTCGGGCGATGCGATCGGCGATCATCTCGCAAAGGAACGCCAGCGTCTCGGCGAAGCCGGCGCCAAGATCGTGGCCTGAGAGGCCAGATTTCTCCGCCCGCGCGTGAGCGGCAACGAGATCGTCGAGATCGCCCCCGCCAAGGGGTTTGTCGGCACCAGCGCCGGCATCATGCTGCGCGCGCCGCAGACCCAGATCGAGGTCAATCACAACAGCGTGCAGCGCGACCTCACGCCGGGCGCCGACAATTCGGACGGCAACTGGTTCGCGCTCACCACCGCAGAGGTCAATCCGAAGGTGCCGTTCGGACAGGCCGGCGACAAGGTCGCGATCCGGCTCGGCGACGGGCGGATCCTCGCGCTTGGCGCCGACTATGCGTTCGTCAGGGCAAGCCTTGCCGCCAACGACACCGAGGGCGCGCGCGCCGGCATCATCGGCAATATGCTGGCAGCGCGCGGGCCAGCACCCGCCGTTCTGATCGTGGCCGGCCAGGAATGCCTGTTCAACGACAACCGGGTGGAATCCGGCAGCAGAAGCGTCGCCGTTTCGCTGGAGAGCGCGGTCGCCATCATCAGCACGAACCGGGTGCGTGGCGGCGAAAGCTCGATCCGCCTCACCGGCGCGCGGGCAGTGACCGTGATTGGCAACATCACCACCAGCAACATCATCATCCCCGGCGGCATTGCCAACACGCCGTGGGCACCACTCAACGTGATCGGCTAGTCCGCGGAGATTTCGATGCGCACCTTCATCGTTGGAGACGAGACAAAACTCAAGGCTGTCAGCGAGAAGCTGCTGCATGCCAATCTGAGCCAGGTTCGCAGCGAGGCCGCGCTGAAAGCCTTGCAGGAGGCCAATCCGCATGCCGATCTGAACAGGCTCGCGCGCGGCACCGTGCTGTTCGTGCCGGATACGCCGGGCTTCAAGGTCAGCACCACAAGCTCCGCCACCGAGGGTCCGCTCACAGCCTTGCACGAACTCCTGGATGAGGCGCTCGGCCTCGCGCTCGAGGAGACCGCGGCCGGCAGCAACGCGCGGCTCGCCGATCAGGAGCAGACCGTCAAGGCCTTCGACGACGGCGCGGTGAAGAAAGCGATCGGCGACCCCAATGTGGGCGGCCAGATCCGCGAAAGCGTCAATGCCGTCAGGAAAGGCTTCGAGGCCGATCGCGAGCTTGCCGCGCGCGCGGAAAAGAACATCACGGAGGTCGGCAAGGCCGCGATCGCAAAGCTCAACGAGCTCGGCAAGCTGCTTGGATGACCTGCTGGCGTACGGCCTCCGGAGCCGTCACACCGCGCAGTAACGCTCCTGGATGTCCTTGTCCGCCAGCAATGCCGCGGCGCTGCTTTGATGCACGACCTCGCCCTGGTCGATGATCACCGCGCGGTCAGCCAGCCGCAGGGCCCATTCGACGTTCTGCTCGACCAGCAGCAGTGTCTTGCCCTCGTCGCGCAGCCGGCGGAACAGCACGCCCATCTCCTCGACCAGGACGGGCATGATGCCTTCCGAGGGCTCGTCGAGCAGGATCATCTTGGGCTTTGCGATCAGCGCGCGGGCGATCGCGAGCATCTGTTGCTCGCCCCCCGAAAGCGTGACGCCCTCCTGATCGAGGCGTTCCTTCAGGCGCGGAAAGGTTTCGGCGATCTCGTCGATCGCGCCGCGCTCCTCGATCTTGCTTCCGGCCGCGACCAGACCGAGCCGCAAGTTCTCGCGCACGGAGAGACCGGGAACGATGCGGCGCTCCTCCGGCACATAGGCCAAACCGAGATGGAAGCGCTGATGAGCGCGGAGCGGCAGAAGGTCCCTACCCGCAAAGCGCACGCGGCCGGTCGCCTTCGGCATCAGACCCATCATCGCCCGCAGCGTCGTGGTCTTGCCGGCGCCGTTGCGGCCGACGAGAGCAACCACCTCGCCCTCCTTCACGTGCAGCGAGATACCGTGCAGGATATGGCTTGCGCTATACCAGGCGTGGAGATCATCGATTTCGAGCAGCGCGGTCTCAGCCATAGCCTTCACTCTGTCCGAGGTAAACCCGCCGGACTTCCGGGTTGCTCCTGATCTCGTCGGGCGCGCCGTCCGCCAGCAGACGGCCGTGATGCAGCACCACGACACGCTTGGACAGGCCGAGCACCATCTTCATCTTGTGCTCGACCAGCAGCACCGTGCGCCTCTCCGCGAGCCGTTCGAGCAGCGCGACCATGTCCTTGGTCTCTTCCGGCCCCATGCCGGCGGTGGGCTCGTCGAGCAGGAGCAGCTCGGGCTCGGAGACCAGCGCGATCGCGATCTCCAGCGCGCGCTGCTGGCCGTGCGCGAGGAATTTTGCCAACTCAGCGCGCTTGCCAAGCAGTCCGACCGCCTCGAGCGCCGCATCGGCGCGCGCGTTCAGCTCCGTCAGCCGGGCGCGATTGCGCCAGATGTCGTAGCTCACGGTCAGCGCCTGCGCCGCCACGCGCACATTCTCGTGCACGGACAAGTCCGGAAAGATGTTCGTGATCTGGTAGGAGCGCGAGATGCCCTGATGCACGAAGCGGTGCTGCGGCAGGCCGTTCAGCTCGCGTCCCCTGAAGTGCAGCGTGCCCGACGTCGGGGGCAGCGCGCCGGAGAGGATGTTGAAGAAGGTGCTCTTGCCGGCACCGTTCGGTCCGATGATCGAGGTGAGCTGTCCCGCCGCAAAGGACACGGTAATATCTTCGAGCGCGACGAAGCCGCCGAAACGCTTGCCGATCCCCTCGACGCGAAGCAGTTCGCCGCTCATGGCCGCGCCTTTCCGACGCCGAGCGTGTCGAGCAGCGTTCCCCAGATCCCCTTGGGCAGGAACAGCACGAACAGCACGAAGATCGCGCCGACAAAAATCTGCCAATGCGGCGTCCAAAGCGAGATGACATCCTCCAGGATCAGGAAGCTCGCAGCCCCGACGAAGGGCCCGAAGAAGCTGCGCGCGCCGCCGAGCAGCACCATCATCACGATCATGCCCGATGTCTGGTAGTGCAAAAGGTCGAGCGGTACGATCGACAGGTGCAGTGCCAGCATGCAGCCGCCAAGCGAGGAGATCGCACCCGACAGCATGAACACGATCAGCTTGCTGCGCTCGACGTCATAGCCGCACGCCCGCGCCCGCTGCTCGTTTTCGCGGATGGCCTCGATGACGGCGCCGAACGGCGAGTTCAGGATCCGCGACTGGAACCACATAGCGAGCGCCGCGAAGGCCATCAGCACGTAATATTTGTTGACGGGGTCGAGGAAATTGACGGGCAAGCCGAACAGGCTAATGCGGTCGACGGTGAAGCCGCGCAGGCCGTTCTCGCCGCCGGTGAAGGACGAGGCCTGCAGCGCGACATAATAGACGAGCTGGGCTAGCGCCAGCGTCACCATGGAAAAATAGATGCCGCGGGTGCGCGTCGAGACGATGCCGATTGCGGCGGCAAGGCCGGTGCTTAGGAGGACGGCGATCGGCACCGCGGCGAACCAGGGCACGCCGTAGCGGCCGATCGCAATACCGGTGAAGTAGGCGCCCGCGCCGAAGAACGCCGCCTGCCCGAACGACAGCAGACCGGTGTAACCGAACAGCAGATTGTAGCCCATCACCACGACGCCGTAGATCAGGACGTTGACGGCCAGCGCCTGCGACGGCAGCAGCCATGGCAGCACGGCCAGCACCGCGATGGAGAGCAGGACGCGCTGCTCGAGAAGCCAACTAAGCCCGCTGGACGAGGGCTTGGCGACCGCTTCGCCGCTCGATGGTGACGTCACGCGGTCCTCCCTCTCACGCCGAACAGGCCTTGCGGGCGGATCAGCAGCACAATCGCCATCAGCGCAAACATGACGATGGTCGCCATTTCAGGTGCGAACAGCGCCACCAGGCTGATGGAGATGCCGACCATGAGGCCGGCGACGACCGCGCCGACGATCGAGCCGAGCCCGCCGATCACGGTCACGACGAAGGCCTCCGCCAGCACCAGCGAACCCATCTCCGGGTTGACGCTGCGCATGGGACCCGCGAGCACACCGCCCAGCGCGGCAAGTCCGACGCCGAGGCCGAAGATCGCAAGCCAGACCCGGCCGATATCGACGCCGAGCACCTGCATGATGGTGGGATCGCGGGCGCCCGCGCGCACAATGAGGCCGATGCGGGTCTTCTCCAGCGTCAGCCAGAGCACCAGCAGCACCACCGCCACCAGCGCTATGACGAACAGGCGGTAGCGCGGGAAGAAGCCGATGCCGAGATCGAGCACGCCGACGAGTTGCGGCGGGGTCGGAAACGGAATGCCGTCGCTGCCAAACACGATGCGCACGCCCTCGACCAGGATGTAGCTGAGGCCGAAGGTGAGCAGCAGCGGATCGTCGATCGAGCGTCCATAGAGCCTGCGGATCAGGACGAGCTCGATCAGCATGCCGAAGGCGCCGATCAAGATGGGAGCGAGCAGCAATCCCCACCAGAAGCTGCCGGTGAGCGATGCCAGATACAGCCCCGCATAGGCCCCGATCATGAACAGCGCGCCATGGGCGAAATTGACCACCCCGAGCATGCCGAACACGATGGTCAGTCCAAGCGCAGTGATCACCAGGACCGCCCCAAGGGCGATCCCGGAAAGAAGCTGCATGATGATCAGCGACAGGTCCATCTGCTATGGCTTAGGTCGCGTGGCCGAGCTCGCTGCAGCTGCGCAGCATATCGTCGGAGCCGGTGTCGTTGGCGAGAATGGCGAACAAATCGTTGTCGTTCGCCATCGCGGACTTCTTCTTGGACTCCAGCACCAGCACCGACTGCACCGACTGGTGGTCGCATTTGCGGTAGTGCTGCGGGCCCTTGGTCAGATCATATTGCAGCTTCTCGAGGGCATCGATGACCTTGTCGGTGTCGGTGCCTCCGGCGGCCTGCATGGCCGCCAGCAGCGAACCGACGCCGGAATAGCCGTAGGCGCCGTAGTCGGTCGGGATCGCACCACCATTGGCAGCCTTGAACGCCGCGTTGAAAGCGGCCGCCGATTTGCTCTGCGGCTCCAGGCCCCAATAGTAATTGGCGCCGCCGACCACGCCCTCGAACACGTCAGGGCCGACCGCGAGCCGCTGGTTGTGCAGGATGACGGGGACCACGATCTTCATCTGCTGCTTCACGCCGAAATCGACCGCCTGCTTGATCGCATTGGCCTGGTCGCGGCCGAAATTGGAGATGCAGAGCACGTCCGGCCGCATCGACATAAGGCGCGGCATGAAGGTGGAATAGTCGGCCGCTCCGAATGGATGCAGGATCTCGCCGACATTGTCCGCGCCGATCGCTGCCTGCGCGCGCTTGAAGCCACGCAGCATCTCATGGCCATACGCATAGTCGGCCACGAGATGGGCGACCTTCATGCCCTTCTTCAGGGTCTGCCGCGCGACGGCAGCGGTCGTCATGTGCGGGTTCAGCGCCTCATGGAAGGTGTATTTGCTGAAATCCTTGGCCTCGTTGATCGTGTCGGACTGACTGATCGAGACGTAGATCACGCCGCGGGCGCGGGTGACCTCGTTGACGGCGAGCTGCACCGCGCTGGAAAGCGCGCCCACCACGGCGTGGACCTTGTCCTTCTCGATCAGCTCCAGCGTCCGGGTCGCGGCCTCGCCGGCATTGAGCTTGTCGTCACGCACCAAGAGCTCGACCTTGCGGCCGCCGATGCCGCCCTTGTCGTTGACGAGCTTGACGGCAAGCTCGGCGCATTTGACCTGGTCGCGCGCCTCAGCGGCGAACGGGCCGGTGAGCGGCGTCGGGAAGCCAATGCGAATCGTCTCGTCCGCGGCGCGGCCGAGCCGCGGCATGGCGAACAGCGCGGCGCCGGCGGAGAGGCCAGCGAGCGCAGTGCGGCGGGATATTGTCGAGGTCGAACCGGATTTGGGCATGATTTCCTCCAACTGACTTTTTTTAGAAGCGTTTCAGGGCTTTCAGGACTTTTATGGGCGTGATCGGGATCGAATTGATCGTCGCGCCGAACCGCGTGAGCGCGTCGTTGACGGCGTTGAGCACACAGGCGGAGGCCGCCGCCGTGCCGGCCTCGCCAACCCCCTTGGCGCCGAGCACGGTGTCGGCGGTCGGCGTCTCGACATGGCCGATGACGATGTCGGGCATCTCCATCGGCATCGGAACGAGGTAGTCGGCGAGCGAGCCGTTCATGAGCTGACCTGTCTCGCTGTAGCGACATTCCTCGAACAGCGCCGCGCCGAGGCCCTGGACGATGCCGCCGCGAAGCTGCTCGTCCACCAGCATCGGATTGATGACGCGGCCGCAATCCTCGACGATGAAGTGTTTCAGCACCTTGACGAAGCCGGTCTCGACATCGACCTCCAGCGAACAGCCCTGGATGCCGTTGGTGAAGGCGAACGGATAGCCCTGTGGCGCGAAATGATGGCTGACGGTAAGCTGCGCCTGCGTGCCCGGTGGCAGCGTATCGGAGCGGAAATAGGCGATCCGCGCGATCTCGGAGATTGGCAACCGCTGGTTCCGGGTCACGGCGTCGACGACCTCGCCATCGATGATGTCGAGTGCCGACGGCTGCTCCTGGAGGATCAGCGCGGCAATCTCCAGAATATTGCGCTTGAGCACACGCGTGGCCTGCAGCGCGGTCTCGCCGCCGATGCCGGCGCCACGGCAGGCCCACGTCGCGCCGCCATGCGGCGTCACCTCGGTATCTCCGGTGATGACCTTGACGTGCTCCTGCGCAAGGCCGAGCTGATCGGCCACGATCTGGCTGATGATCGCCTCGGTGCCCTGCCCCTGCTCGGTGACCGAGATCAGGCAGCGGACCTCGCCCGACGGCGTCAGGCTCAAAATCGCGCCGTCCTGCGAGGAAATTCGCGCACCGCCGACACCATAAAAAGCCGGGCTGGGATTCGTGATCTCGACGAAGGCCGCAATGCCGATGCCGCGATAGATGCCGCGCTTGCGCAAGTCGGCCTGCTCGGCGCGCAACGCCTCATAACCCATCATCTCGTGCAGGCGCTTCAGGCAGGCCTGGTGTGACAGCGCCTCGAAGCGATAGCCGGTCGGCGAGGTCTGCGGATAGGCATCGTCAGCAATAACGTTCTGCGCGCGGATGGCGAAGGGATCGAGGCCGACCTTGGCCGCGGCCATGTCGACCAGCCGCTCGGTGACGGCGCAGGCAATGGGATGGCCGACGGCGCGATACTGGCTGGTCTGCACCTTGTTCTGGAAGATCACCTCCAGTATGGCGCGATAGTTCTTGAAACGATAGGGCGCGCCGATCAGACGGATCACCTGATTGCCCTCGACCACGCTGGTGCGCGGATAAGTCGAGAACGCTCCGATCGCGGTCAGATCGAGGACATCGATCGCCAGGATCTCGCCGTTGGCATCGAGCGCCATGCGGGCGCGGACCCGATGATCGCGGGCGTGGATGTCGGAGACGAAGGACTCGATCCGGTCGGCGACGTATTTGACGGGACGGCCGAGCAGAATCGAGAGGCCGACCACCGCCATGTCCTCGTGATAGACATGCAGCTTCATCCCGAAAGAGCCGCCGATGTCGGTCGCGATCACGCGAACGCGGGCCTCGGGGATGCCGTAGTGGCGCGAATAGAGATCCTGGAACTGGTAGGGCGTCTGCGTCGCGTGATGCACGGTGAGTGCGCCGGCGGCGGGATCGTAGTCCGCAACGATGGCGCGCGGCTCCAGCGTCACCGCGGTGTGGCGGCCGAAGGAGAACTCTTCTTCCACCACGTGCGCGGCATGCGCAAAGGCGTCGTCAACGGCGCCATTGTCGAGCTGGGCCCGGAAACAGGTGTTATTGACACTGCCGGGATTGATCAGCGGGCCACCAACCTCTCGTGCACTGTCGATATCGACGACGACGGGGAGGTCCTCGTAATCGATCTCGATCAGCTCCAGCGCATCTTCCGCAATCGCCCGGCTCTCGGCGACGACGGCCACCACAGCCTGCCCGGCCCAGACCACGCGGTCGAGCGGCAATGGCAATTGCGGAGTCGACGTCATGCCCTTGAAGTGATCGAGCGTGCCGGTCCAGGGCGTGCAGATCTTTGCGAGATCCTCGCCGGTGGCAACGAGATGCACGCCTTCGAGCGCGCGCGCTTGCTCGGTATTGATGGCGACGATCTTCGCGTGCGCATGCGGACTGCGCAGGAACGCAGCGTGGAGCATGCGCGGCAGGCGGAGGTCGCTGACATAGCGTCCGCGGCCGGCGAGCAGCCGCTTGGCGTTCGGGCGCGGCACGGAGCGGCCGATATAGGAATTCGGGCGGTCGAGCGAGGTCAGCGGCGCGCTCATGTCGCGCCTCCGCTTTCTTTGCGCGCTTTGGCCACCGCGTCGATGGCGTCTACGATCGCCTCATAGCCGGTGCAGCGGCAGTAGTTGCCCGACAGCGCGTCGCGGATTTCGTCGCGGCTGGGCAGCGCGATCTGCGAGAGCAACTCGTGCGCATTGACCAACATGCCCGGCGTGCAGAAGCCACATTGCAGCGCGTTGCGGCGATGGAATTCGGCCTGGAGATCGGCGATCACGCCGCTCTCGGTAAGACCTTCGATGGTATTGATCTTGGCGCCATCGGCCTGCACTGCAAAGATCAGG
This sequence comes from Bradyrhizobium sp. Mp27, assembly GCF_029953005.1. Lineage (NCBI taxonomy): Bacteria > Pseudomonadati > Pseudomonadota > Alphaproteobacteria > Hyphomicrobiales > Nitrobacteraceae > Bradyrhizobium > Bradyrhizobium sp. Mp27. Next base: position 21,328 of record NZ_JASAUS010000062.1, read on the forward strand.
CATGAGTGCACAGCGCGGCCGTCGAGCTGCACCAGGCAGGCGCCGCAGGCCCCCATCTCGCAGCCCGCATGCGTGCCGGTCAGTTCGAGCGCGTTGCGCAGGCAATCGACCAGCGTCTCGCGCGGCGCCACCTCGCAGGCGACCTTGCGGCCATTGACGACGAAGCGGACCCGCACGGTCTCGTCCGCGTCGTCCAAAAGGGTTTCGTCAAAACCGCTCATGCACCCTCACCCAGACGTCCGAGCAGGCGGCCGAGCAGCACGCGGGCGAGATGCAGCCGCATCGCCGGCGGCACCTCGCCGTCGGGCGGCGCGAGATCGCCTTCGAGCGCGGCTTGGGCGGCCTTGATGCGTTCTGCATCGAGGCTTGAGCCGATGAGGGTCGCCTCAGCCCCCTTCACGCGCGTCGGCGTATTGCCGACGGAGAAGAAGGAGATGCGGATATCGTCGATGCGATCGCCGGTGCAGGTCGACATGATGCCACAGCCGACCAGCGCGTAATCCCCGCGCCGGCGCGCCAGCTCGTCGAATGCAAAGCGCTGATCGGCCTTGAACAGCGGAACGTAGATCGCGGTGATCAGCTCGCCGGGCTGCAATGCGGTCTCGAACAGCTCGACGAAGAAGTCGTCGGCTTTCACACGCCGGCTGCCCGAAGGGCCGGCGATCTCGATCTCGGCATCGAGCGCCAGGGTCATCGCCGGAAATTCGGAGGCAGGATCGGCGAGCGCGACGCTGCCGCCGAACGTGCCGCGGTTGCGGATCGCGGGATGGGCGACGAAGGGGGCGGCCGCGTGCAGCAACGGCGCGAACTCGGCGATCAGCGGCTCGCTAAGCATCTCGCAATGGCGCGTCAGCGCGCCGATGCGCAAGTGACCGCCTTCGCGCCTGACGCCGCGCAGCTCTTCGATGTGGGTGATGTCGATCAGCAACCGCGGCGCTTGTAGCCGCAGCGATAACGCCGGCACGAGGCTCTGGCCACCGGCAATGAAGCGCGCGTCATCGCCGGCGCGGGCATGAGCATCCAGCGCCTGGTCGATCGTCGCAGCACGAAAATAGCTGAAAGCCCTCGCCTTCACCGCCGTTTCCTCGAGATCCGTCGGCTCATCAGCCGGGATGCCAGATTTGTAACCATCTGGTCTCAAAATCCTGACACGCCGCCAAAGACCGGTCAACAGGAAATGACCATTTGGTCACAAATGCACCTTTAGGCTAAGAAGGCAGCCTGAGATTGCTAAACAGCGACGAAATGGCCCGAAAAGCGCAGAAACCAGCGAAGCGACCGGTCCGGAAGCGGACGGACACAGGCAGCAAGTCCGCGCCAAAGCGCCGCAACATGCGTGCGGCCGACCGCGAGCGTGCGATCGTGGACGAGGCGATCCGCTTCTTCGCCGAGCATGGCTTCGAGGGCCAGACCCGCGAACTCGCCAAACGCATGGGCATCACGCATTCGGCGATCTATCGCCACTTCCCGAGCAAGGAGGCGCTGATCGAGCGGGTCTACCAGGAGGTCTATCTCAGCCGCTGGTCGCCCGACTGGGGGCCGATGATCCGCGACCGAACCTTGCCGCTCGAGGCGCGGCTGACGCGCTTCTATCTCGATTATGTCGAGCGCGTGTTCGAGTACAATTGGGTGCGAATCTTCGTCTTCTCCGGCATGAAGTCGTTCGGCATCACCGGCCGTTATCTCGACATTGTCCGCCGCGAGATCATCGAGCCCGCCGCGGCCGAGCTGCGCCACGATCTGAAGCTGCCCGATGCAAAAGCCCGTCCGCTCAGCGAACGCGAGACCGAGCTGTTCTGGGGCCTGCACGGCCGCATCTTCTATCTCGCCATCCGCAAGTTCATCTACGAGACGCCGATCCCGCCCGATCTCGACGCGATCGTCCACGACGCCGTCCAGACCTTCATGGACGGCGCGAAGATGACGATGCCGAAGCTGCTGGTGAGCGGCTAGTTACTTCGCAAGGCTCGGCAGATCGAGCCCCTTGTCGCGGGCGCAGTCAATCGCGGTCTCATAGCCCGCGTCTGCATGGCGCATCACCCCGCTGGCGGGATCATTCCAGAGCACGCGCTCGATCCGCTTGGCCGCTTCCGGCGTGCCGTCGGCCACGATCACCATGCCGGCGTGCTGGGAATAGCCGATGCCGACGCCGCCGCCGTGATGCAGCGAGACCCAGGTCGCGCCGCTGGCGCAGTTGAGCAGCGCGTTGAGCAGCGGCCAGTCGGACACCGCATCCGATCCGTCCTTCATCGCCTCGGTCTCGCGGTTGGGGCTTGCCACCGAGCCGCTGTCGAGATGATCGCGGCCGATCACGATCGGCGCCTTCAATTCGCCACGTGCCACCATCTCGTTGAAGGCAAGACCCAGGCGATCTCGGTCGCCGAGGCCGACCCAGCAGATCCGCGCCGGCAGGCCCTGGAACTTGATGCGTTCCCTGGCCATGTCGAGCCAGTTGTGCAGATGCTTGTCGTCGGGCATCAGCTCCTTGACCTTGGCGTCGGTCTTGAAGATGTCCTCGGGATCGCCTGAGAGCGCAGCCCAGCGGAACGGCCCGACGCCTCGGCAGAACAAGGGACGGATATAGGCGGGAACGAAGCCCGGGAAATCGAAGGCGTTCTTCAGGCCCATGTCCTGCGCCATCTGGCGAATGTTGTTGCCGTAGTCGAGCGTCGGAATGCCTTGCGCATGGAAATCCAGCATGGCCTGCACGTGCTCGACCATCGACGTCTTTGAGGCGCGCTCCACCGCCTTCGGATCGGAGGCGCGCTTGGTTTCCCAATCGGCGAGCGTCCAGCCCTTTGGCAAGTAGCCGTTGATCGGATCATGCGCGCTGGTCTGGTCGGTGACGATATCGGGCTTGACGCCGCGGCGCACCAGCTCGGGGAAAATCTCCGCGGCATTGCCGAGCAGGCCCACCGATACCGCCTTCTTAGTCTTTGCGGCTTCTTCCATGATCGCCAGCGCCTCGTCGAGCGTCGCGGCCTGCCGATCGAGATAGCCGGTGCGCAGTCGCATCTCGATGCGGCTCGGCTGGCATTCGACCGCGAGCATCGAGGCGCCCGCCATGGTCGCGGCCAGCGGTTGCGCACCGCCCATGCCGCCGAGACCGGCGGTGAGAATCCAGCTTCCCGCGAGGCTGCCGCCATAGTGACGCCGGCCGACCTCGACGAAGGTCTCGTAGGTGCCCTGCACGATGCCCTGGCTGCCGATATAGATCCAGGAGCCCGCCGTCATCTGGCCGTACATCATCAGGCCCTTGCGATCGAGCTCGTTGAAATGGTCGAGCGTCGCCCAATGCGGCACGATGTTGGAGTTCGCGATCAGGACACGCGGAGCGTCGGCATGGGTGCGGAACACGCCGACCGGCTTGCCGGACTGGACCAGCAGCGTCTCGTCATTCTCGAGCTTGCGCAAGGCCGCCGTGATGCGATCAAAGCTCTCCCAGTCGCGCGCGGCGCGGCCGATGCCGCCATAGACGACGAGCTCGCTCGGACGCTCCGCGACATCGCGGTCGAGATTGTTCATCAGCATGCGCAGGGGCGCTTCCGTCAGCCAGCTCTTGGCGCTGATGTCGTTGCCGCGGGGGGCGCGGATGGTGCGTTCATTGTCCAGTCGGCGGTTCATGCGGAGCACCTCTTTAGTCAGGTCTCGGGAACGGATTGGTTGGAAGCGCCGCGATCGCCACGGCCGGTAGCGCATCGGCTCCGATCAGCGCAGCCGCCTTGGCGAGATCGCCGGCCATGTAGCGATCGGCGGCGAGCGCGGGCACATGCTCGCGAAGCGCAGCGATGACGGCTGCGAGTGGCGCGCTGGTCGCGTGCGGCGCGCGCAGCGTGATGCCTTGTGCGGCGACCAGGAGCTCGATGCCGAGGATGGCGGCGAGATTGTCGGCCATATCCGAGAGGCGACGCGCGGCGTGCGCGGCCATCGAGACATGATCTTCCTGGTTGGCGCTGGTCGGTGTCGAGTCGATCGAGCAGGCCGCCGCGCGCTGCTTGTTCTCGGCGTAGAGCGCGGCGGCCGTGACCTCGGCGATCATGAAGCCGGAATTGATGCCGGGATCGGGCGTCAGGAACGGCGGCAGACCGAAATTGAGTGCGGGGTCAACCAGCGTCGCAATGCGCCGCTCGCTGATCGCGCCGATTTCCGACAGCGCCAGCGCGATCGTATCGGCGGCAAAGGCGACCGGCTCGGCGTGGAAATTGCCGCCCGAGACGATCTCGCCGGTCTCGACCAGGACGAGCGGATTGTCGGTGACGGCATTGGCTTCGACGATCAGCGTGCGCGCGGCCTGCGTGATCAGGTCGAGCGCAGCGCCCGCGACTTGCGGCTGGCACCGCAGGCAATAGGGATCCTGCACGCGCTCGTCACCTTCGAGATGCGACAACCTGATATCGCTGCCGTCGAGCAATGCGGTCAACGTCGCGGCGGCAGCCATCTGTCCGGCGTGACCGCGCAACACCTGAATCTCGGGGCGGAACGGCGCCGTCGAGGCCATTGCCGCATCGACCGACAGCGCGCCGGTGACGAGCGCGGCGCGAGCCAGGCGAAACGCGCGCAGCACGCCGGAGATAGCGTAGGCCGTCGAGAATTGCGTCCCGTTGATCAGGGCAAGCCCCTCCTTGGGACCGAGCGTCAGCGGCGCGAGACCGGCGACGGCGAGTGCCTCACGGCCGGAGACAGTCTTGCCATCGACGATCGCCTGTCCCTCGCCGATCATCACCGCCGTCATGTGCGCGAGCGGCGCAAGATCGCCGGAGGCGCCGACCGAGCCCTGCTGCGGCACCAGCGGATAGACGTCCTGCGCCAGCATGGCCAGCAACTGCTCGATCACCTCGCGGCGCACGCCGGAGGCACCACGCCCAAGCGAAACGATCTTCAGCGCCATCATCAGCCGTACGATCGGCTCCGGCGTGGTCGGGCCGACGCCGCAGCAATGCGAGACGATGAGATTGCGCTGGAGCAGCGCGGTCTGGTCGGGCGGAATGCGCTTCGAGGCCAGTTTTCCAAACCCGGTATTGATGCCATAGACCGGCGCGGCGGCGTGCGCTGCCTTTGCAACGATCTCCGCGGCTGCCTCGACGCGCGGCCAGAATGACGGATCGAGTACAACAGGAGCGCCCGCGAGCACGCGCGCGAGATCGTCGAGGCTGACCGTTCCCGGCTTGACGACGATCGCTGCGCCCTGCTCCGTCACTGTCCCCTCCACACCCGGCGATGCAGCGGATTGAAGCCGATGCGGTAGACGAGTTCGGCGGGCCGCTCGATGTCCCAGATCGCGAGATCGCACCACTTCTCAGCTTCCAGCGTGCCGGTTTCATCGAGCACGCCGAGCGCCCGCGCGCCTTCACGGGTGACACCAGCGAGGCATTCGGCCACCGTCATCCGGAACAGCGTCGCGCCTTTGTTCATCGTGAGCAGGAGCGATGTCAGCGGCGAGCTGCCGGGATTGCAGTCGGTCGCGAGCGCCATGTGGACGCCGTGCCTGCGGAACGCTTCGATCGGCGGCTTCTGCGTCTCGCGGATGAAATAGAAGGCGCCGGGCAGCAGCACGGCGACAGTTCCGGCCTTCGCCATTGCGGCGGCGCCGGCCTCGTCGGTGTGCTCGAGATGATCGGCGGAGAGCGCCGAGAATTTTGCGGCGAGCGCAGCGCCGCCGAGGTTCGACAGCTGGTCCGCATGGAGCTTGACCGGCAGCCCAAGCCCCCTCGCCGTCTCGAACACCCGCGCGGTCTGCTCGGCCGAGAACGCGATACCTTCCATGAAGGCATCGACGGCATCGGCAAGACCGGCCTTTGCGACAGCCGGCAGCATCTCATGACACACGAGATCGATGTAGCGATCCTTGTCACCGCCGGCCTCCACAGGCAGCGCATGCGCCCCGAGAAAGGAGGTGCGGATCGCAACCGGCCGCTGACGGCCGAGGATGCGCGCCGCTGAGAGCTGCCGCATCTCGGTCTCGACATCGAGGCCGTAACCGGACTTGATCTCGATGGTGGTGACGCCCTCGCCAATCAGCGTATCGAGCCGCGGCAGCGCGCTTGCAATGAGCTCGGCCTCGCTCGCTTTGCGCGTCGCGGCGACTGTCGAGACAATGCCGCCACCGGCGCGCGCGATCTCCTCGTAGCTTGCGCCTTTTAGGCGCAGCTCGAATTCGTGCGCGCGGTTGCCGCCATAGACGAGATGGGTGTGGCAATCGACGAGGCCGGGCGTGATCCAGCGCCCCTCGCAATCGATCCGCTTGATCGCGTCGGCGTCAACAGGAAAATCCGCCGCTGCGCCCGCATAGACGATATGGCCACCGCGCGCGGCGATCACGCCATGCTCGATCTCGCCGAGATCTGGACGGTCGGCCCGCATCGTGGCGAGCCGGGCATTGTGCCAGATCCGGTCGAAGCGCTCTGCCATGCAATGGTCCCTTCGTGGGATGCTTGACTTATATGTCTAGACATATAATCGTGGGGCGGTTCTGTCCAGCCGGCGTGTAATCATGACCCGACTGCATTTCGCCTCCGCGCTCCTGCCTTCGGGCTGGGCCAATGACGTGCAGATGGTGATCACCGCCGGCGCGATCGCCGAGGTGACGCCCGGCGTGGCGCCGGCCGCCGGCGACGAGCGTCATGGAATTGCGCTTCCGGGGTTGGCGAGCCTGCACAGCCACGCATTCCAGCGCGGCATGGCGGGGCTGGCCGAGCTGCGCGGCGAGAGCACCGATACGTTCTGGACGTGGCGCGACACGATGTATCGCTTCGCGCTGGCGATGACGCCGGACGATGTCGCCGCCGTTGCGACGCTGTTGTATGTCGAGATGCTCGAACAGGGCTTCACTCGCGTCGGCGAATTCCACTACCTCCACCACGATCGCGACGGCTCTCCTTATGCCGACCTCGCGGAGATGGCTGCCCGCATTGCACAGGCCGCCGAAGGTTCCGGCATTGCGCTGACGCTGCTGCCGAGTTTTTATGCGCATGGCTCCTTCGGCGGCGCCGCACCGCATGCCGGACAACGCCGCTTCATCTGCTCGGTCGATCAGTTCGCCGCGCTGATGGCAGCATCGCGCAAGGCGATCAGCAGATTGCCGGGCGCCAATATCGGCATCGCGCCGCACAGCCTGCGCGCGGTGACGCCGGACGAACTCGCGGCGATCATTCCGCTCGCCGATGGTGGACCGGTGCACGTTCATGCCGCCGAGCAGGTGAAAGAGGTCGAGGATTGCCTGGCCTGGTCGGGACGACGGCCGGTGCAATGGCTGCTGGAGAACGCGCCAGTCGATCAACGCTGGTGCCTCATCCACGCGACCCATACGACGGATGCGGAAGTCACCGCGTTCGCGAAGATCGGTGCGGTGGCGGGTCTCTGCCCCATCACCGAGGCCAGTCTCGGCGACGGCATCTTTCCGGCGCGCGAATTCGTCGATGCCGGCGGCGCGTTCGGTGTGGGCACCGACTCCAACGTGCTGGTCGGCGCAGCCGACGAGCTGCGTCAGCTCGAATATGGCCAGCGTCTGAAGCATCGCGAGCGCAACGTGCTCTCCGGCGGCGCAGGCCGCTCGACGGGACGAACGCTGTTCGATCATGCGCTCGCCGGCGGCGCGCGCGCGCTGGCACAAGCGACGGTTGGCCTCGGGCCCGGCGCACGCGCCGACATCGTCACGCTCGACACCGCACATCCGTCGCTCGCGGGACGTTTGCGCGACGCCGCCATCGACGGTTGGATTTTTGCCGGAGGGACCGGCGCGATCGATTGCGTCTGGGCTGGCGGCCACAAGGTCGTCGAAGGCGGACGACACAGACTGCGACAGACCGCGCGCGAGCGCTTCAACGCAGCGGTGCGGAGGCTCGTCGCATGAGCCTGGCCACCGATGGCGCTGACCAGCCGACGCTCTACAAGCGCATCCGCGCCGATATCGAGAAGCGCATCCTGACCGGCGAATGGCCGCCCGGGCATCGCATCCCGTTCGAGCACGAATTGGTCGCACGTTACGGCTGCTCGCGCATGACGGTGAACAAGGCGCTGTCGGAGCTCGCGCAAGCAGACCTGATCGAACGGCGGCGGCGCGCCGGCTCCTTCGTACGCCGGCCGCAGCATCAGTCGGCGGTGCTGAAGATCGCAGATATTCGCGCCGAGATCACCGCGCTTGGCCGCGGCTACGGCTACGAGCTGATCGGGCGCAAGCTGCGCGCGGCGACCGCTGCCGACCGCGAGCGTCTTGGCGTCAAGAAGGCCGGAAAGGTGGTTGCGATCACCTGCCGGCACAGCGCCGACAAGGTGCCGTTTGCCGTCGAGGACCGACTGATCGATCTGTCCTCCGTACCGGATGCCGCGACCGCGGATTTCTCGCGCGAGCCGCCCGGCTCGTGGCTGCTTCATCATGTCCCATGGACGGAAGCCGAGCATACGATCAGCGCCATCGTTGCGGACGATCGCACGGCGGAGGCGCTCGACATCGCCGTCGGCGCGCCCTGCCTCGTGATCGACCGCTATACTTGGCGCAGCGCGCGCACCATCACCGCGGTGCGCCTGCTCTATCCCGGTGACTCTCACCGCCTTGTCGCCCGATTCAAGGGAGGCTGAGAGAACGATGTCGGCACAAATCGTGCAACGCTTCGGGCAACGGTCCATATGGGCCGGCAATGATCAACAGGACGTCAAACCATCGATCGGCAAGAGGACGACAATCATGCGTAGTTCAAAGGTATTTGCGACAATCATTGCACTTGCGGCCTCCACTCCCGTGCTCGCCGACGACGTCAAGGTCGGCGTCGGCATCTCCGGATGGACCGGCTTCGCGCCGCTGACGCTCGCCAAGGAGGCCGGTATCTTCAAGAAGAACGGCCTCGACGTGACGATCAAGAAGATCCCGCAGAAGGACCGCCACCTCGCGATCGCCTCCGGCGACGTCCAGTGCGCTGCCACAACGGTCGAGACCTGGATCTCCTGGAACGCCAACGGCGTTGCCACCAAGCAGATCTTCCAGCTCGACAAGAGCTATGGCGCCGACGGCATGGCCGTGCGCAACGATCTCGCATCGATCAAGGACCTCAAGGGCAAGACCGTCGCGGCTTCCGCGCCCGGCACCTCGCCCTATTTCGCGCTGGCCTGGATGCTGAAGAAGAACGGGCTCTCGGTGAAGGATGTCACCGTCGTGAACCTCGAGCCCGCGGCCGCCGCGCAGGCCTTCGTCTCCGGCCAGAACGATGCCGCGATGACCTACGAGCCGTATCTGTCGACGGTTCGCGCCGCGCCCGACAAGGGCAAGATCATCGCGACCACGCTCGACTACCCGATGGTCATGGACACCTTTGGCTGCACGCCGAAGTTCCTTACCGAGAACCCGAAGGCTGCCAAGGCGCTCGCCGACAGCTATTTCGAGGCGCTCGACATGATCGGCAAGGATCAGGCCAAGGCCTATGAGATCATGGGTGCCGATGTGAAGCAGACCGGCGAGGCGTTCGGCAACTCGGCGAAATATCTGCGCTGGCAGGACAAGGCCGCGAACCAGAAGTTCTTCGCCGGCGATTTCCTGACCTTCAACAAGGACGCGGCCGACCTCCTGCTCGAGATCGGCATCATCAAGGCCGCGCCGAAGGTCGAGGACCTCTTCGACGCGAGCTACATCAAGTAACTCTTTCAACAGCGACCGGCCTCGTCTCGCGGCGGGGCCGGCAAACTCGTTCACCGCCCGGATAGATCGTTGATGCGCCCCCTGGATCCCGTGACATCGAAGCAGCGCGTGGCTTACGGCCTCGCGTTCTTCGTGCTGTTCGTCGCCCTCTGGTCGTGGGCAACGCTCGGCGGCCATGTGTCGAAGACCTTTCTTGCCAACCCGCTGACCATGATGCAGGAAGGCTATGACCTGCTTGCCAAGCAGGGCTTTATCTACGACATCGGCATGACGATCTGGCGCGTCGTTGGCGGCTTTGCGCTCGCTGCGATCATCGCGGTTCCGCTCGGCGTGCTGATGGGTGCCTACAAGCCGGTTGAAGCGTTCCTCGAACCGTTCGTCTCCTTTGCTCGCTATTTGCCTGCCTCGGCTTTTATCCCGCTGCTGATCCTGTGGGCCGGCATCGGCGAATTGCAGAAGCTGCTCGTCATCTTCATCGGCTCGGTGTTCCAGATCATCCTGATGATCGCCGTAACCGTGGGCACCACGCGGCGCGATCTGGTCGAGGCGGCCTATACGCTGGGGGCCAGCGACCGCGGCATCATCCGCCGCGTGCTGCTGCCCTCCTCCGCACCCGAGATCGCGGAAATCCTGCGGCTGGTGCTGGGCTGGGCCTGGACCTACGTCATCGTCGCCGAGCTGATCGGCTCGTCCTCGGGCATCGGCCACATGATCACCGACAGCCAGGCGCTGCTCAACACCGGCCAGATCATCTTCGGCATCATCGTGATCGGGCTGATCGGTCTCCTCTCGGACTTCATGTTCAAGGCGTTCAACGCCTGGCTGTTCCCGTGGAGGCTCGCATGACCAGGCTGAAGATCGAACAGGTCTCGCGAACTTTTCCCGCACGCCACGGCAACGCGCCGACCAGGGCGCTGGAGCCGACCGATCTCACCATCGGCAACAACGATTTCGTCACCATCCTCGGCCCCTCCGGCTGCGGCAAGTCCACGCTTCTTCGCATCGTCGCCGGTCTCGATAGGCCGACCAGCGGGCGCGTCACGCTCGACGGGCGCGAGGTGACCGGCCCCGGAGCCGATCGCGGCATGGTGTTCCAATCCTACACGCTGTTTCCCTGGCTGAGCGTGCGCGAGAACATCGCCTTCGGCCTGCGCGAGCGCGGCGTGCCCGAGGCGGAGCGCAACAAGATCGCCGATGCCTTGATCCGCCAGGTCGGGCTGTCCGGCTTCGAGAACCACTGGCCGAAGCAGCTCTCCGGCGGCATGCAGCAGCGCACCGCGATCGCTCGCGCGCTCGCCAACGATCCCAAGATCCTGCTGCTCGACGAGCCCTTCGGCGCGCTCGATAACCAGACCCGCGCCTTGATGCAGGAAATGCTGCTCGGAATCTGGGAGCGCGACCAGAAGACCGTGCTGTTCGTCACCCACGACATCGAGGAAGCCATCTTCCTCGGCAGCCGCGTCATCGTGATGAGCGCGCGCCCCGGCCGTATCAAGGCCGAGATCAATGTGGACCTGCCGCATCCGCGCTCCTACAAGATCAAGACCACGCCCGAATTCGTCCAGTTGAAGGAACGGCTGGTCGAGGAGATTCGCACCGAGGCGCTGAAGGTTGCCGAACATGCCTGACACCAAGCCGCGTGCCGATGGGCAACGCGTTCTCGCCGATCTCAATGCGCTCCGCGCCATCGGCGCCTACAAGACGGGCGTGCACAAGCCGACCTTCTCCGAGCCGCACAAGCAGTCGCTGGACTGGCTGGTGCAGAAGCTGCCCGACGCCGGCCTTACCGCCGCGATCGACGGCATCGGCAATGTGTTCGGCACCAGCACGAAGCCGGGGCCGAAGCTGCTGGCGGGATCGCATCTGGAAAGCCAGAACTACGCCGGCTGGCTCGATGGCCCGCTCGGCGTCATCTACGCGCTCGAAGCGGCCCGCGCGCTCAATGCCGATCCCACCGTGAAGGGCGCGGTCGAGGTCGCCGCGTGGTGCGACGAGGAAGGCCATTTCGGCAGCTTCCTCGGCTCGCGCTCCTACGTCGGGCAAGTGACAGAAGCCGAAATCGACGCCGCACGTGACCGCACCAACGGGCGGCCCATGCGCGATGCGCTCGCCGACATGGGTCTCACCGGACGCGCCCGCGTTGCCGTCGAACCGAAGCGACACGTTGGATATCTGGAGGCGCATATCGAGCAGGGCGACACGCTCGAGAGCGACAAGCTCGCGATCGGCGTCGTCACCTCCATCGTCGGCATCTGGCAGTATCGCATCAGTTTCACCGGCGAGCAGAATCACGCCGGCACCACCCGCATGGCCGTGCGCAAGGATGCGGGCCTCGCGCTGGCGAACTTCTGCGTGGCGATCGACGAACGTTTCCCGGCCGCATGCGGTCCCCGCACGGTGTGGACCACCGGCCGCATCACGCTCGATCCGGGCGCGCCGAGCATCATTCCCGGCGGCGCCGAGATGCTGTTCCAGATCCGCGACGACAATCCGGCGGTCATCGCGCGGCTGGAGGAGCTGCTGCGCACCATGGCGGATGAGGCCAATGCGAAGGGCCCTTGCACCGTCACCGTGGAGAAGATTCGCACCGGCGCGCCCGCGATGATGAACGCCGGCTTCCAGGACGCCATCGAAGCCGCGAGCAAGGCCCTGGCTGGCGGACGATCCATTCGCATGCCCAGCGGCGCCGGCCACGACGCGCAGATGCTCGCGACCGTCATGCCCGCAGCGATGCTGTTCGTGCCGTCGATCGGCGGCATCAGCCATCACTGGACCGAAAACACCGCCGATGCCGACATCGTCACCGGCGCGCAGGTCTTCGTCGACGCCTGCCGGCGGCTCCTGAGTGGTTAGAACGACGTGCCGCCGCCGCATCTGAACTCCTGGACGATGTCGTACCTGCTCTTCGTGATCGGCACGGCATAGTCGAAGCGCAGCGCTCAACCACACCCGCCTCTGGCATGCTGGATCGTCCGCCTTCGCGGGCGATGACAGCGAGTGCTGCAGACACACCATCGCCTTCTCGCGGCGCATGTCGCCCGAGCTTTGCCTGGTCACTCCACCCTCGAAGCCAAGAGGGCGCAGGGAAGGCCGGGTGCTGACCTCGCACCCGCGGTCCGCTGCGCGAAAGGTAGCGCAAGGAAACCGCACAGCAGCATACAGGTGGTGCCAATCACTCGGCCTTCCCTGCGCGATGGTTGGACGGCTTATGCCGTGCTCTCCCGGGAGCCGAGTTCCCTTTGGCCTCCCTCGTCCTTGCGAAAGTCACCAGCACCGCGCCGGTTGACGCGACTGCCGCATCCGCAAGCACTTGACCGTAGCAACGACGGCCAGGACCACACGTCTATACTTTGGCATTCGGTGAAACACGCCGAAACTAACAAAACCCTTTAAAATTAGGCTTTTTCAACTAGCCTGATGCGGGCTGTTTCAGCGGGCTTCACCAAAATAAGGGCCCGGCCCTAAGCCTTTCAGCGTCCGCACGACAAACTGAAAGCCCCAATGCCGAGCCCTTTGGTCTCAAGCCTTAGGAGCCGAAACCACATGGATAGTAGCATTGCCCCCTCCCCCGCCGGCAAGCGGGGCCGCAACAGCAGCGTCATTCTGACCGACCGCATGTGCGAGAAACGCGTTGCCAAACGGACCAAGCTCTACGACCGTAAGTGCCCTGGTCTGTACGTAAGCATCACCACGACCGGGGTGGCAACCTTCTCGTTCAAGTTCACCGACCGGGAGACCGGCAAGCAACGCACCGGCTGGCTTGGCGTCTACAATGCTGAGACCTTCACCGTCGAGGACACCCGTAGCAAGGTCTACGGCCTCAGGGCCAGGGGTGGCGAGGCGCTTGCCGAGACCTTCCGCGACCAGAAAGCTGCGAAGGCGAAGCGCGGCAAGACCGTCGCCGAGATCATCGACGAGCGCATCGCGTGGATGAAGACGTTGGTCAAGAAGCCCGATGGCGAGATGCGCCCCCGGCTCGAAAGCTGGCAAAACACCGCGAGCCACCTCGACCGCCTCATCCGTCCACGCCTCGGCAAGAAGCTGGCCATGGAGGTCACCAAGCACGACATCGCCACACTCTCGAACGACATCGTCGCAGGCAAGTTCGGCAAGCCCTCGGTCAGCAACGCGCGCCATATGCGCAAGGCGGCCTCGGGCCTGTTCACCTGGGCGGCGGAGGCAGGCCGCGACTATGTGACCGCCAGCCCCTGCGTCAACCTGCCAAAACTCGATCCCGAACATCCCCGCACCCGGGTCCTCTCCGAAGACGAGATCAAGACGTTCTGGCACGGACTGGACCGCAACGACCTTCCCTACGACCGCCGGACCCGGCTCGCACTCAAGTTCGAACTGGTCACCATGCTGCGCTCGCGGGAACTGCTCGGCGCGCATCGGGATGAGCTGTTTGACCTCGACGGCGAGCATCCGCGCTTCGACGTGCCGCTCAAGCGGGTCAAGAAGCGGCGGGTGATCCAGCAGCCGTTATCCGATCTGGCGGTCGAGATCATCAAGGAGGCGCTCGCCTCGGATGGTCAGCAGTTTGTCTTCGAGAGCCCCATGTACAAGGGCCAGCCGATCCACCGGAAAGCGATGGCCGACGCCCTGCGCGGCACCAAGCACGAGACGAACAAGGACAAAACCAAAACCGCTGGCCTCTGCGAGCTGCTCGGTCTCAAGCCGTTCACGCCCCATGACCTGCGCCGGACGGCAGCGACCCTGGCCGGCGACCTCGGCTTCGACGACGCATGGATTGCGAAGTGCCTCGACCACGCCGCGAGCAAGAAGGCCGAGCAGATCGTGCCGACGGTCACCGGCAAAGTGTACAATCACTCCAAGCGGATGAAGGAAAAGCGCGCGGTGCTGGACGGCGTCGCGGCCGAGCTGCGGCGGATCGTCGGCGGGCGGACATCGAGAAAGGACGCCAATATCGGGCTTCACGTTGCGGCCTGATCTATCGCCCCGCCTGAGCTTCGATCAGGCGGGCTTCAATAAGTAGTTCTGCGGGAGTGCGTTCAAGCAGCATTCATCACAGTCCATCTAAGTCCCGCGCCGGGAGCGGCGCGGCTGATGATGGAACCTCCATGCCTATTTCGAGGGATGACTTTGACCCCGTTGCCACAGTTGTAGACTGGCTCGACGCCTGCCGGCGTGGAGACGTCAACGCGCTGCTCGATCTGTATGATGAGCGAGCGGTGCTTGAATGCGCCTGCGAAGGCGTCAGCCTGACTGGGCGAGAAGCAATCGCTGCCTACTGGTCACCTAAGCTCGAAACGAAGCGAGTACTCTCATTTTCGCTGGACGACGTGAGCCTGACGGGCCACGGCGTTCAAATCGACTATCAAAATTACGAAGGCAAGCCGGCTCGCGTTTATTTTCGGTTCGGTGTCTCAAACAAGATCATCTACACAAGCTGCGCACCCATGGCTCGGGCGGCCGCCCGAAGCTCCGTCAACTGAGATAACGGTCCGCGCGGCCGCAGAGTTGCGGCGATTGTAGCTCTATCGAGCAGCCCAGCCGGCACGTCCCTAGCCGGCGGCACACATCAGCCCTTCGGCAGACACTCCGCTGCTTCACTTCACCTTCGCTGCTTCATCGAGACACTTGTAACCTGAGCCGCCGCGCGCCATGCACTGGTCGAAGTGTTTTGTCTGCCGCGCTGCCGTTGGTCCAGCAGGCTGCAGCTTTCCGTTCTTATCGACGCATTCGTACAGCAAGCCGGGTGTGCACAGCGAGCAGGGCATGCACGACTGCTGGGCTTGCACCGCGCCCACTCCGACCAGCAGCAGCATCATCACAAAACAGCTTTGCTATCACATCAAAGGGGGCCGAATCGATTCGCGCGGAGTCAAGACGCTGTGAATAGGTCGAATAACTGCGGGGTGTTTCCCCCGGACTCCGCGTGGCGCGCGAATCTCTTGTAGGGTGAGTAGGTCAGGCGAACTTGATTCGTCTGATGTCCGAGGCAGCTGGCGGCCGACCGGCGTGCGACGAAACGGTTCACGTCATGGCCGCCCGGCTGACGATGCGGTCGGATGCCCTTCCTTTGGATCAGACGGTTGCCCCGCGTTGCCCTCTCCGAGCACGCTGTCGAGCGATCGGACGGCGCGTTCATAAACGGGCCTCGTTGAGGTCGGCTTCGCGGCCAGGCAGCAGGGTTAAGGGAGCGATCACAGCGATACCAAGCTCCGTCCATGCAGACCAAGCCGGTAGACCCAAAGCAGAACTCGACTGGTACCCGATCGTCGCGGTGCGCCGACGAAGCAGTGACGATGTCCATCGTGCTCATGTCCGAGACGTCGACTGTCCCGAATCCTGCACGGCTCAAAAGGCGAAGGCGTGCCGTCGGCGAGGATTGATCTAGATCAAGCGTCGCCGGGTTTCACGATTCAGATTCGGCGCAAATGGCTGGAGGGCATGCGCCATGGATACCGTCAGGTGGATGATCTCCACCGCTCCGGAAATCTTCCTGCTGCTTTCCATCGCCATCGGCACGGTGCTGGGCCGAGCCAAGATTCGTGGTTTCTCAATCGGAACGACAGCCTGCATACTGGTGGTGGCCGTTCTTATCGGTCAGCTCGGAACCTTTACATTCCCGTCGCTGCTGCGCGTGCTTCTGTTCAGCCTGTTCGTGTTCACGATCGGCTACCGGTCCGGCCCCGAATTCTTCGCCTCCTTGAGCATCCGCACCCTGGCGCAGGTCGCCATGGCGCTCGTGCTCGGCGGCACGGGTCTCATCCTCGTTTTGATATTTGCATTCGCGTTCAAGCTCGATCCGGGCACGGCCTCGGGACTTGCCGCCGGTGGGCTGACGCAATCTTCCATCATCGGCACGGCGTCCGGAGCGCTCGCGCAAGTCGGCTTGTCCGGTGATGCTTTGAAGCAGCAAGAAGCAAACATCGCAGCTGGATACGCCGTCACCTATGTCCTCGGCTATATTCTCACGCTCCTTTACGTGCCGTTTGTCGCACCGAAACTGATGCGGATCGATTTGAAGGCGGAGGCGGCGAAGCTGGAGGCGGAGCTTGCCGGCGGCAACCCGCCACAGAGTGAAAATCTGCACTATCGCAAATTCCAGGCGCGCGCCTACCGGGTATCGGCCGCCGCGGGACGCACGGTCAAGGACGTCGAAGAGGAAATCGGCAGCCGCACTGTCGTCGAGCGAATCGTGCGGCAGGGAGCCGATATCGAGCCGCGCCTCGACAGCATCCTCGAACCCGGCGACGACATCGTCGTCGCCGGGCGAACCGCTGCCCTCGTCGCGGCAAAGTCGGTCATCGGCAAGGAAATCGATGCCGACGAAATCCTGAAGGCAATTCCGGGCAATGTGATCGACGTCCTCGTCGACAGCCGCCATCTCCATGGCCGATCGATCAAGGAGATCGCTGAACGCGTCGGCAACGACGCACGCGGCGTCTATCTCCGCACGCTGACCCGGATGGGCCGCGAGGTCCCGTTGGGCCCGGACACCCGCGTCTATGTCGGGGACGTCATGACGCTGGTCGGCAGCACTCGCAACATCGAGCGTGCCGCCACGAAGGTCGGGCAGATCCTGCGCTCCGGCGACCGCGCCGACATCGCCTTTCTCGCAACCGGCATCGCCGCGGGCCTCCTCGCGGGTCTCGTCAGCCTCAGGGTCGGCGGCATCCCGCTGACCTTGGGCGGCGGCGGCGGCGCGCTGATCGCTGGCCTCGTCTGCGGCTGGATGCGGTCGCGCCGGCCGACCATCGGAGCGTTACCACGCGCGGCACAGCAGACACTGAGCGATCTCGGGCTCGGTGGCTTCATCGCAGCCATCGGGCTCGGCAACGGAGCCGCGGCCTGGGCTGCGATACAGGCGCACGGGGCGTTGCTGGTGGGCATGGGCCTGGTCGTCACGCTGGTGCCGCTGATCGTCGCGACACTGTTTGCGCGCTATGTGTTGCACATGAATCCGGTCATCACCTGCGGGGCGCTGGCCGGCGCCATGACCGTCGATGCTGCGGTGACCGGAGCCTGCGAAGTCGCCGAGAGTCAGACCCCAGTACTCGGCGTCGCAGTGCCCTACGCCATCGGCAACGTCGTCCTGACTGTGCTCGGCCCGATCATCGTGGCGCTCACTTATACCGGCTGACGGAGGCGACGATGCGTACGCAGTTGGCCGCAATCTTCCGACCGCTCTTGACGGCTTTGGTTCTCCTTGCCGCCTTCGGCTTGCCGGCCCTCGCCGAAGACAATGTCCGTCTCCAGCGATCATCACCTTTGCAGCAGGTCGCGGCGGTCGCGTCGACGGCAAGCCCAACAACAACTGCGCGCCGGACAGACTGGTCGAAGCGACCGCGGATTTCGGCCGTACCTCGCGGGTGCCATGCTGTGGTTCTATATCGAGAACGACACGTTCTTTGGCCCGGCGTTGTTGAAGCGCATGCATGAGGCTTTCACTGCGGCCGGCGGCAGGGCCGATATCATCTGATGCCGCCCTTCGGCAATGAGGGGCATTTCTTCGTCGGCTCGACCGACACAATTCCGATGTGGTCACCGCTCGTCGAAAAATCCCTCAACGCGCATAAATAGTTACGGAGGGTGGCGCCTGGAGACGCAACCATGATCAACGCCCCTTCAACGCCATGGCCCGGGCACGCTCGCACCTTCCTGTTGATTTTGTTCGCAGCGGCCATTGCCGGACCAGCTTCGGTCCAGAACGCCGCGGCGCAAAAGCAGGCCTCTGAGGCGAAGCCCGCCGAGATCGCCCCTCGCGGGCAGCGCGAAGCCAAAGACATCACCTTCGGAGACTGGCAGAAGCTCTATGTTGATCACTGTTGATCACGCTGATGACGGTGCCGAGGAACTGGACTGCCATCGCGTGCTCCCATGGCGGACTCGGCCATGCTCCTGGTTTCGTCGGTCAGCGATTGTTATCCGGCGAAGGGGATGATGAGACGCCTTGATGCAGATCAAGAGAGCGCGGCGGCCCATAGCCAACATCTCCCCGCTGCGGAGCGCGTTCGGTACGGATCCAGGCAACCGTCAGCTCCCAAGCCACCGACAGAATGATCGGTCCGATGAAGAGGCCGATGATGCCGTGGACGAGGGTTCCCCCGATCACCCCGATCAGGATGACGAGCGCGGGTGTGGTCAGGCCTCGCCCCATGACGAGCGGCTTTAGGATGTTGTCGAGCACAGATACGATCGCGAGAAACACCGTCAGCAGAAGCGCGATCGGGAATTCCTTGTCAGTCCAGATCCAGATAATGACCGGCAGGATGACGATCGTTCCGCCGATCTGCACGATCGACAGCAATAGCACCACGAACGCCAGTAGTCCCGCGCTGGCGATACCGGCCAGCTTGAACCCAATGCCGGCGAGCAAGGATTGGACGATCGCGACGCCGATCACACCCTGCGCGACCGCACGGATGGTGGTACCCGCGAGGTCCAGAAAGTGCTCGCTCTGGTCGGGCACGATCTGTGACAGAAAGTCACGACCCGCGGCCACGAGTTGCGGGCCATATGGAAACACGACGCCAGCCACGACCACGGACAGCAGGAACTTCACGGTCCCCACACCGGCATTGCCGGCAAATCCGAGCAAGGTCGTCGCGAAGGGCTTGAGATACGGCACCACTTCGCGCAGAAGCGAACGCAGATTGGTCGAGGCCTGATCCCAGAGATCGAAGAGCCGAGGCCCGACGAGTGGCCAATCCTTGATCGATTGAGGTGGCGACGGAACCAACACCTCGCCGGCGGTCATTTGGCCGGCAAGATCCCTGATCCCGTCGACTGCGCCCATGCCGAGCCACGTCGCGGGCCCAATGACAACGGCGAGACTGATAAGGGTTAGGATCGCTGCCGCAAGTTCCGGCCGGTCGCCGAGGATTTTGGCAAGGCGCTGAAACACCGGATTAAGCGCGACGGCGAGCACGACACTCCAGGCCAGGATTGGCACGAACGGACGGATCAGGAGCAGTGTCCAGACGATCAGGACCGCGAGCAACCCCAGCCGGATCACAAGCTGGATGACCTCGTCTCCGAAGATGATCTGGCGGAGTGTTCTCACGGACGCGCCTTCAGCCTTGGCCACGCATGTTGCGGGTGAGTGAGCTAGTTCCCCCTCTCGCGCGGAGGTCTTGATCCAGATCAAGCGACCACGACCGGCCGGGAGGCCCTTGGGCGGGATCGGGCAAGTGCGTCGCCCGGCCTCTCGACACCGGAGTCCGCATGTCGGTCACCAGTGCACGAGAGCACTTGCGCGACGACAGTCCGGTCGAAGTTCGCGCGCTTCGGCCGGAGGACGAGGCCGACATGCTCGCCGCACTAGACCAAGCGAGCCCGCAGTCGTTGCAGCGCCGATTTTTTGCGATGAAGCGCCATTTCTCCGACAAGGAGCGCGCCTCTTCATGGACGTCGATTTTAAGAATCAAATCGCCTTGGTTGCGCGCGCGGAGGAAGCAGGCCGGAAGGCTGTGGTTGGCGGCCGCCGATATATTGTCTCCGAGCCCGGCCGGGCCGAGATGGCTTTCATGGTGGTCGATGCATGGCAGGGGCGCGGCGTTGGCTCGATGCTAATGCGGCACCTCGTCGACATCGCGAGGGAAACGGGACTGAAGGAATTGACGGCGGAAGTCCTGCCCGAGAACACATCAATGTTGAAGGTCTTCGGCAGGTTCGGGTTCAGGTCGGCTGCGCGGCGAGATCCACAGACAGTCCTGGTAGCATGCTTTCCATGGGATTTTGCCCTCCCCCGAGGCCGCACCAAGTTTCCGTTGCAGGGACGCGCGCGCAACCGATCACTCCGCAAGCGCGCGATAAACTGACGCGTGGCCTATCTTGAGGGCCTTTGCAATGGCAGACGGGCCAGCGCCGCTGGCCTTCATTTGCCACTGTGTTCGCCGTATTGGTTGGCGGCTGGATGTTCCGCTACGAGCCAATCGGGCAAGGCTTCGAACACAGAAACCGCTTCACGGGCGCGACCAGTAGAGTTTCCTTGGAATGCTGGACAGATAAAGATTAGGCCGCCACTTGGACATTGCTCCTCCGCGGCCGCCTCAGTTGGCGGCCTTTTCGGTTAGGCGAGACTGGCCGAGCAGTGCGGCCCCGTGTGTATGCCGCCATCGCAATACACGTTACGCGACGCGCTCATCCCGTCCGGCTCGTTGATACGCCATCACGCAAGCTCGGATGGCACCTCGAGTTTGGCCCGCCATTTCCCGGGGTCTACCGGTCGGCAACCAATTGCACCGTTTGACGTCCACCGTTTAGCGCTCTGAGTTTGTTTATGTATTCTTCAGGCTTCAACAAATGGAATGGAGCCTTCAAACCCATAAAACTCGCTATGCGACCGATGAAATTGGTGCAGTTGGTTGTTCCCGCGTTCCACACCGGCGAGGTCGCCTGAAGACGTTTGATGTAAGCAAATACCTTTTTGGCGTCAGCCTCATTCAAGTAGACTCGATAGCTGGCTGTCAAATATTGCTCATCGAGGTCGCCGTAGCTCGCGCCCGTTTCAGAAGGCACAAACATGAGATGTCCCAATACGTACGGCAGTGTGTCGCCTGCTGGATGCAGGCCGGCAACTTCGACCGCCCTTTGGCTCGTCTTGCCGTACCAGACAAATGCGTGTCCGTAGGATGCAGCAGTGCGGGCACGAAAATCAACGTAGTAGGGTCCTTTAACTGAAGATACCCGGGCCGGCTTTGCATCCGACGTGGCTGGCGGGCTGCCTGGCGCAGCTGCGGCCGTTTTCGTAGCGGAGTTGATTGAGGTCTTGGGGGAAGTGTCCGGTCGCTGCTGAAGATCAGCACGCGCCGCGAGTTGCTGTGCACTAGCGCTTCCCACGGAAGCCGCAAAGATTGCGACTCCGACAATAAATCGCAGATCGCGGTATTCCCAGATCACCCTTGCCACGTTCAACCCTTCTTGGGCCCAACACAGCCCAAGCTAAACATTACTGGAGGTGAACGCCTCCGGCCCCGACGGGCCGAAGGCGCTTCAATCTTCGGGATTAGCCCTTGGTGACTAACGGAGCTGGCGCCGGAGCCTTGCCGATCGGGTATTTGCCGACTGGAGTTTTGCCGACGGGATATTTACCAACCGGCGCGGTCTGGACGACGGGCTGCGGACGAGGCAGATCCGCGGCAACTGCCGCTCCCACCAAAGCCAAAGACGCAGCACCCGCAATTACGAATTTCAGCATCAATCTCCCCTGAAGTTGCCCACTCCCCCTTACCGAATCTGACCCTAGCCGGACGCTCTACCCACACAACAAATAGATGCCGGTGCGGACAGTCGCGCGATCCCTTTTTTGGCGAATGTTGCAGAAGGGGCACGCTTTCTTTCAGCATATTGATCTACGTGAAGGGCGGCGCCGCCGTGACGCGCAAATCGATTCGATATATTCAACAACATCACCGGGGTCGGCCTGGCATCGGCAGGCCACACACGCTGGGGCGGCGCCCTCGGTGTCGGCTGGGAGTACGGCTTCACGCCCAACTGGTCGCTCGGTATCGAATACGACCATCTCTGGATGGGGCGTGATAATGCCAGCTTCGCAGGCGTGGTTACTCCCGGAGGGTTCATCCTCACCGGCAGCGGGGTCAGCCAAGATGTTGACATGGTCACGCTTCGGTTGAATTAACGCTTCGGTGGATACGGCGCACCGGTCGCGGCCAGATACTGATCTCACCCACCTTCGCAAACCAAAGCCCAGGCTCGCCGGGGCTTTTTTGTAGTTATGAATTTTCTGGCCTTTGCTACCTTGCGGTGGCCGCGTGCCGTTCTCTTCCAGTCTACCCCTGTGAACGGACATAGTCAGACCGCCCCGGCATGTCTCACACGGTTTCTTGGAGTGTTCTTGCCACGCAACTCCGCGGATAAGAGAAAGCAGGCCGAAGCCGCTATGGTCTGGAGTTGGCCCCGACCGTTCACGACTAAGCCAGTGGCTGGAAAACTGGTGCGGCTTGCCGGTGTCCGGTAGCCCGGCGCTGGCGGCGCGCTGTAGGGCCTTCTAATGGCCTCACCTTGACGCCTGTTCTGTGTCGTCGTGGCGACGGATGCCTAGCACAGCGAAATGACGCGACGTGCCAACTCTACGAACCCACAGACCAAGAAAAAGGACGTGGTCTGGCTCGCGCTCAACAGTCGCGCGCCATCCGCTTCAACGAACACCTGACCGGCGGCGGCCCGACGATCTTCAAGCACTTCTGCCAGATGGGGCTGGAAGGGATCGTGTCGAAGCGGACGGCGGACTATCGAAGACGTGGCTCAAGTCGAAGAACTCAGCGAGCGAGGCGGTGCGCCGGGAGCGCGTGGAGGATGGCGTTAGTCTCGGCGCACCCCGGCCTTCATAATTCTGCCCAAATGGAAAACCCGACGAAGGCGAGTACAGCCACGCTGAGAACGATAATCGCCCCCACTTCGATAATGGAAAGCCGTCTTGCCATGCGCCAATTTTTTCGGCAGTCGAGCGACAGCGTTGATCTGGATCATGTGCGGCGACCATCACACCCAGCAGCCGCTCCATCAGCGGCTTCGGGCAACCTTGATTGCAGAATGCCGCTAGTGACAGTTTCGGGTCGTCTCAGCCTTCGTGGTTGCACCGCTTAAGCCATCGGCGCGCTAGCAAGTCATTCCGGTCGCACATCTGCGGACGGCTCGACGGGTATGGCGGACGGTGGTTCTTGCGACGCACACACCGTTAACTCGTGTCCTACCCGCGCCGCAGGCAGCAGCGACTTCAGTGATCATGCCGTTGGGCGGAGGAGTAATCGGCGCAGGTGTCATGGCTTGCGCCGATACTGCGACCGATAAGGCGAAGCCGGCAATAGCAATCAACCTGATCATTCTGCACCTCCCTTAACCGTCCAAACATCCCGACCTCTCACGGCAGGGGATGGGTCCGGCTCTCGTGTGAAAGCATGCGAGCTTCCGGCGCTGGCCGTTGGAAGGCTTGAGATAGATCAAGGTCTTTCTCCGTTTAAAATGGCGCATATTACCGCGGTGATAGGTAAACTCCGGGTAGGCGTATGGGGCGCTATATCGACGAAATCCTACAGCCTGGCGAAAGGGTGCTGTATTCGACCAACGAACACTGGGTGTACTTTCTGCCTGCAATCGGGGCGTGGATCGCGGCGGTCGCATTTCTGGTGCTGTGGCGCTTGGTCGCCGTCGACGCGCTGACGTTGGTTTACTTGGTATTGGCGGCGGTCGCTGGGCTTGCGGCCTTGTACTGGACGGCGACGGCTTGGTTCCACCGCTGGACCACCGAGTCCGACGTTACCAACATGCGGGTCGTCCACAAGGCCGGTTTCATTAAGAGGCGGACCTTTGAGATGCGCCTCGACAAGGTTGAGAGCGTCGATGTCAATCAAAGCGTTCTTGGCCGCCTTTTGAACTATGGCGACCTCACCATTCAGGGCGTCGGCGAGGGTACGCAAACCATTTCCACCGTTAGTTCGCCTCTCGCGTTTCGCAGCGCCATCACGACAAGACCGGTTGGCACGTAAATCGCGGCACGGTTTGACAGCCGCCGCCCCAACAACGCCCCCGGAGCCCCCCCCGCGCTGGCGATTTTGCGGCGGCGCTCGCGGGGGATCCGGTGGCGCTGCGGCTCTGGCTTGACCGGATTACCCTGCCCCAAAGATCAACTCGTGGCGTTCGCGCTGCCGCCCATCAATCATCGTCAGCTTTCCGCGCGGAAACCCATCTTCGCCCCTCATTTGGCGAGCAAGCCCGAGGTGGCGCCCGTTGCAGCGTTGAACCACCACAGCCGTAGCCCCAGCCACTCGCGCGAATGTGAATTGATCTTAAGCAATGGGCTTTGTCTGGCTTCGATACGCTGATGCGATGGAGTCGATCCGTAAGGAAATTCTGATGCGCATTCCAACTTTGGCGATTTGGGCAACGATCTCGGTTTTGGCGGCCGCGCCAACTCAGGCCCAAACATATGGCGGGAATGCTCCGATCTGCCTACAACGTTGGTACTGGGGCGGAGGCGAAACTTTCTACTGCGGCTATAGCTCGATGGCGCAGTGCCACGCCAATGCATCGGGCCTCTCCGCTATGTGCGTTACCAATCCATATTTTGCAAACGCACAAGTGCCACGGGAACCAGCCTATCGGCAGCCTCGTCGCGCCTACTAGATCGGACAGGGGCGCGACGACTCGGGTTGAGATGGCTGACGCCTCTGGAGAGCCCGCCCCTCGATCCGATCTCGCACGAGCCGTATACGCTGGCGCTGAAGCGAAAATCCGCTGATTGGAGGCCTGCGGCGCTGTAGGTGCATCGATCTGCGACAACCAAACGACTGAACGGGTATGAAATCCGGACAATTCTTGATCTTCAGTGTGACCGCGGCCGTAAAGAGGCCAAACGGACCCAGCGGAGCTATGGCTGATTTTGGGTGACGCGGCCTGATCAGGCGGCGTGGCTTTCAGTGTTCGGAATGACTTCGATTCCGTCGATGAACTTTACACCGGCGATGACTTTCGGCAACTGGTTCGTGCTCTTCAATCGCCGCCAGGTCTTCGATGCGGCGTCGATGAGCTTGAACACCATCAGCTTCGCAGTTTGTTGCGACAGCGATCCCTTGGTCCGCACCGTTCGGTGGCGCACCGTGGCGAAGACGCTCTCGATCGGGTTCGAGCTGCGTAGGTGGATCCAGTGCTCAGCAGGGAAGTCGAAGAAGGCGAGCAGCGCATGGCGATCCTTGATCAGGCACTCCACCGCACGTCCGTATTTGACGTGGTATTTCTCGACGAAGACGTCGATCGCGGTTTCAGCTTCGGCCCGGTGTGGGGCCAGATAGATGTTCCGCAGGTCGTTCTTCATGGGGCCCTGCACGGATTTGGCGACCTTGTCGAGTACGTTGCTCACTTTATGGCACCAGCATCGTTGGTGCCGCGTGCCGGGAAAGGCCTCGTCCAGTGCCTTCCAGAAGCCGAGGGCGCCGTCGCCGATGGCGAGTTGCGGGGCAATCCGTAACCCGCGTTGCCGCAGGTCGATCAGGAGTTCGCGCCAGCTCTGCGCGCTCTCGCGCACGCCGACCTGGAAGCCGATCAGCTCCTTCTTGCCTTCCGGCGTGGTGCCAATCAGCACCAGCATGCATTCGCTGTGATCTTCCATGCGGGCCTGCAGGTACACGCCATCGGCCCAGATGTAGACATAGCGACGCGCCGACAGATCGCGTCTCTGCCAGCGTTCGTACTCGACCTGCCAATCGGCCTTCAGGCCGGCGATCACCGAAG
>NZ_JASAUS010000063.1:0-47109 GCF_029953005.1 Bradyrhizobium sp. Mp27
AGCACGCCTCAAGCACCTTGCGATCTTTCCTCGAAAGGTGGACTTCTCTTGCTTCGGGTATCATCCCGACCTTGAATCACGACTCACGTTCCAAGAAAAGTGGGTACTAGTGACGCTCAAGATTACGGTCGATGAAAAGAGTAGCGTCAGTCCTGGCGTCAGTTTCGTCGGCACGAATTTCTCGGCGCCAGTAGGGGCAACGGGCGGCGCCGGTGCCACTCGCATTGAGACGATAGCATTCAGCTACTCATTTGCTGATCTGCTTGCAGAAGACGCCTTGTTGAGAAAGAATAATTTCAATGCGGATGACTG
This sequence comes from Bradyrhizobium sp. Mp27, assembly GCF_029953005.1. NCBI lineage: Bacteria > Pseudomonadati > Pseudomonadota > Alphaproteobacteria > Hyphomicrobiales > Nitrobacteraceae > Bradyrhizobium > Bradyrhizobium sp. Mp27. The sequence continues at coordinate 313 of NZ_JASAUS010000063.1, forward strand.
CTCCTTGAATGAGAGAGGGATTTTGATCGAGAGCAATCTGAAGATAGGCGATTTCATTCGTGATAAGATGATAGTCGCAGCAAATCCCGGAGCGGTCCAAGGGAAGACGCTGGGGGCCCCACCTTTCTCGGTGTTCAGCTATCAAGCCACTTTCGTATCAAACTTCGGCGGGACTGCTACTCCAACTTGGAAATTTATCAAGACGAGCGTGGATAGCGCTTCGGCGCTTTTCTCAGCGAGCCGACAGAAAACCCATGATGTATCCATCACGCTTGGGCCCGCGCTGCCGGCGACGAAATCAAGTCCTGCACGTCTGTCCGGACAAGCGATTGCGACCCACGAGAGTGCCGTCAACGCGATGTTCATAAGCACTGCTATTCAAAGCCAACAACTTCCACGATAACGGAGCTCTGCATGGCCAAACCACCGCCTAATACCGAAGAAGAAGCTAGTCAGCATTGCACGTTCGTTCCGAACATTACGGATATGCACATTGAAAAATATGGAAAAGAAATAACCAGAGTGCCGAGATGCGCGGAATTGGGACCGCATCGCCTCTGCGAATCGTACATGAGTAGCGATGGCAAAACCGTGTTTGCTATCTATTGCGATGAGGGCGGCAACTGCCTACGTCGATATGAATGTCCGGCGTAAGCTAACGCTCGTCCGCTTTCCTTCAGACTAGTGGCAGGGCGCGCTCTCGCTCCGTAGCGCGCCGCGTGAGCTGATCGAGCTCTGCGGCTTGGCTGCGAAACGGCTGCGGTGTCCGATCCGCAACTGACTGGACATAAGAACAAGAACGGGGTTGGTCAGGTGCGCCCCGTACCCTTGATCAGACCTTTGAACGAACTCGCCCGCAGCAAGCCTTCCGACGTGATGTCCCGGCATTCAACATCGGCATAGTACTTCGGCTCATGTTGCCCTCGGGCACGCGCGAACGGGTCCTCAAACGAGTCCGCTACCGCCGCCGCTGCCTTCCCCTCAACGGATACTATTTCGATAAGCTGACAGCGCGTCTGCACGCCGCTCTACACATCTACCGGAATTTACTTTGCTGCGGTGATGTAGCCACACTATCCGGAGCTGGGACAGTGCGAGCGGCCAGCCCCCTTCAGCCGCACGTCCCGCAGCTGTCTGAACGCTCAACCGGGCGTTCTCATTACCGATAGAAGCCGATGGCTGGCGGTGATCCAGAAGGCTACTTCTCCAAAGATGAGGCGACACAACAAATGTTAGGTTGGAACTCCGAAAGACTTCACATAGAACTGCATTGAAATGCAGCCGCAACACCCCACATCGATGAGATGAAGCAATCTGATATTCTTAGAGAAAATGCCGACAACTGCCTACGGCTCGCCGAAGGTCGGTCGGATGAGCCGTCCTTCAAGCGCTTTCAGAGAATGGCAGCTAGTTGGCGGGCGTTGGCCGACGAACAGGACTGGCTTGATGGCGAAATCCATCCGACCCAACCACGGCCCTATTTTCGCGCCAGTCCCTTGAACGAACTCGCCCGCAGCAAGCCTTCCGATGTGATGTCCCGGTACTCTACATCGGCATAGAACTTTGGCTCGACCCACGTTGCCTTCGGCTTCCTGATAGGCTTGGTCAGCTTTGACTTAGGGCTGACCACGGTGTCGAGCTGCTTTCTGATCTGGCTCGAGACGGTGCGAGACCAGCCCGTGCCAACCTTGCCCATGTAAACGAGGTCTTTGCCTTCCTGTTTGCCGAGATACAGGGCGGCGACACCGCTCGGGTCTTTGACAAAGCCGACGACAGGGAATTTGCCTTTTTGCACGGCCTTGATCTTCAGCCAGTTCTCGTTTCGCTCCGACCGATACGGGGCGTCCGCCCGCTTGGAAATGATGCCCTCCCAATTCAGCTTGGCGGCATGCTCAAACATCTTCTGACCGTCGCCGACGAGATGTTCGGAAAACAGCACGGGCAGCTCGACATCGTTCTCGCCGAGGAGGTCTAGCAGCCGTTGCTTGCGCTCAATTTGCGGCAGCTTGCGGAGGTCGCCATTCCGCCAGAGGAGGTCGAAGGCGTAGTAGATCAGCCGGCCCTGCCTGCCTGCGGCCAGCTCTGCCTGTAGTTCCGAAAAGTTGGTACGCCCTTCGTGGACGACCACCACCTCCCCATCGATGATGGCTTCGCCCGAAATGGCCAGCGCGCCGGCAATCTCCGTGAAGCGCTTGGTCCAGTCCAGTCCGTTGCGGGTAAAGACTTTCTTGCGTGCCCGGTTGAGATGGACCTGAACACGATAGCCATCGTACTTGATCTCATGGAGCCACTGCTCGCCCTGGGGCGCTTTGGTCTTGAGGGTGGCGAGCTGGGGTTTAATAAACCCCGGCATCTCGATACGCTTTGGCACTCGGGAAACTCACAAAGGCCCGCACCTAGGAGGGCAATGGGAGCATTTTACTTACTTCCTGAAATTCCCGAACAATCAGGGGAAGTGCTTGGCGGTCGGTGCAATTATCCACAGCCACCATTCGCCGGGGTTCCGGCATCGCCGACTACCAGCCCTAGTGCAATTTGCGTTGCGCTATGCGACCCGCTTTGATGGGCGATGGCCACCAAGTCACGAGAAAGCATCTACGGCGCGTCGGTTCGTGCTGCAGCAGAACGGGCAGCGGAGGCGCGCGAGGCCGCCGACCGCTTGGCCTGCGAGGCATGGAATAAACGGATGCTCGGCTTTCAGGGACCGGCGCAGCCTTCTCCTGCGTTGGGCGACGCACTCAATGCCGGTTACCTCTATCTCGAAGTCAAATGCTTGGGCTGCAGCACGCACCAGGCAGTCGCGCTCAACATCGTTCGCCGACCCAAGACAACGCCAATCCATGAACTGGAGCGATACATGCGGTGCAAAGATTGCTCGCAACTTCAGGGACGGCCGTACAAAAGGAGCCATCTGGTTGCGCTGCGGCCGACCAAGATTTCCGCTAGTGGATCCGGCGTCAACATGGTGGCCGGGAGAGCGCTAAAGGGGTAGGCAAATGACAACCACTTCGACATTTGGGCCAGCGTGGTTTGGCTGGCAAGACTACAAGGCCTTTTCGGAGGCTGTCAGGAATACCCAGCGGTTCGTACGCTCTCCAGCCTCAGAGCAATTCCTAAACGAGGTCAGGGCTTCCTGCGCAAGTCGCAAGTTGACTGTTCCAAAGGAAAGGATTTTTTGGCGAGCGCGGATCGGCTGTGAATTGGGAAGACAAGAAGAGGAAGATTACCCTCCGAAAGAATTTCCATATGGTCGTGATGGCATGAAGCCGATACCGAACTGGCAGGCAGAAGGCCGAGCTAATCCGAGAGGTATTCCTGCTCTTTACATGGCGACTACACGCGACACCGCGCTTGCCGAAGTACGTCCTTGGATCGGCGCGAATATCTCTGTTGCTCAGTTGGTGACGGAGCGCGACCTGAATGTCATAGATTGCTCTAAATATCACGGACCGGAGCATTTGTTAGACACCTTCGACCACACAAAGTCGCGCCTGGACGGCATTTGGAGGGCAATTGATCGCGGATTTGCAACGCCCGTTAGCAAGGAAGATGAAGCTAAAGACTACATCCCAACGCAGGTTCTCGCAGAACTGTTCAAAGCTGAGGGATACGACGGGGTCGTTTTCAAAAGCCTTTTATCCGCTGACGGCTACAACGTTACTCTTTTCAATCTGGAAAACGCCAAGGTCATAAACAACTCACTCTTCACGCTCCACTCGATCGAGTTCAAATTCAGCGATACAGGCACGCAGGTCTTCTTTGGCTAGCTGTTGTTAAATTATGTGCAACCTTTACTCCATCACCACCAACCAAGCCGCCATCGCCGCGCTGTTCCGCGTCGTCAATCGCTATGTCGGAAACCTCGCGCCAATGCCGGGCGTCTTTCCGGATTATCCGGCTCCGGTAGTTCGCAACACCGACACCGGGCGCGAGCTGGCCATGATGCGCTGGGGCATGCCGCCGCCACCGCGCACCGGTGGACCACCGGTCACCAACGTGCGCAACACGTCATCACCGCACTGGCGGATGTGGCTGAAGCCGGAGAACCGCTGCTTGGTCCCCGTCAACAGCTTCGCCGAGTACGCGCCGGAGCCGAACCCCGAGACCAAGAAAAAGGACGTGGTGTGGTTCGCGTCGAACGAGGACAGACCTCTGCTCGCCTTCGCGGGCATCTGGACGGAGTTTAAAGGCGACCGAGGCACCAAATCCAAGCCGATCCCTGGACCGCATCAAGTCTACGGCTTCCTTACCACAACGCCGAATGCCGTCGTCGAGCCGATCCATCCCAAGGCGATGCCGGTCATCCTGACGACTGATGAGGAGCGTGATGTCTGGATGCGCGCGCCGTGGGATGAGGCGAAGGCGTTGCAGCGGCCTTTGCCGGATGATCTGCTGCGAATCGTTGCGCGTGGCGCTGACAAAGAAGATCAGGCAGCTCCGCCGAATGTTTGACCGTGAAATCGATCTAAAAAGGCCCGAAGGATCATGAAGCGACGCGTTATCGTGGTGGATGGTCCGCTCGCATTTGGCATGAGGCGATTTCGGGCAGCCCAAACGAATGAAGTCGGATTGGAGATACTGACATTACCCCTGCTTGCAGCGCGTCTCGCTGGAGGTTTTCGGCGTCTTGCCGACAGAGAGACGCTATCGTTGGCCGTTGCATGTGCCCTCCGCGACGGCGGATTTGCACATCTAGACGGCGTCAGGAATCTCCCAGGAATGGTCCGGGCCGTTCTGCTGTCGCTGGACCGCGCATGGAGGGCGGACCTGGATCTGGAAAATCTCTCCGCATCATCTCGAGTCGCCGATCTTGCAATGCTGCAGCGGAGGTTGAGCCAGCTTCTGCCGCGAGGAGGGATGTTGCCACGCCAATTGCGCGACGCAGCGCTGGAGCGCGTCCAGTTCGCCCCAAAATTGTTTGGCTGCATAAAATTGGACATGCTTGTCGACGTCGAGCCATTGTGGCGACCACTGCTGACTGCCTTATCGGCACAAATGGAGGTTTCGTGGGCTGGTTCTGTCGAGCTGGACAGAAGCTGGTTTCCTGGACGCATTGTCCTCGCCGAACCGGCAGAACCGAGGATAACGCGCGGCGAATTGTGCGCCGATCCCAGAGCCGAGGTCGTGGAGGCGCTGAGATGGGCGCGGCAGCTCCTCAGCGTCGGCACAAGCGCCAACGACATCGCGATCACCGCCGCTTCCACAGCGACTTGGGATGAACACATGCTGGTGTTGGCGACGGAGGCCGGCATGCCGGTTCACTTCTCCCACGGACTTCCCGCACTGAGTTCTTGGGAAGGACAATCGTGCGCTGCGTTGGCCGATGTGCTCGGCGACGGCCTGAGCCAGGAGCGCGTCAGACGATTGTTGATGCATTCGTCATCAAGCGCGGCGGATGCCTTGCCCGACGATTGGGCCACGGGCCTTCCACGGAAGGCCGGGCTCTTCACTGTAGATCAATGGCGGCGCGCGCTTAGATCAGCGCGGGACCGGCGCTCCGACGCGGACGCCGCCGAGCGGGCGCTCGTTCCGATGCTCGAATTGTTGGCTGCGGGATTTGAGAATGCCGAGCAGGCCGGCAAGACCTTTCTCGGCGGCGCGAGCCTCGGTCTGTGGCAGGATGCGCTTCGTAATGCACCACCTGCAGCCGTCGCGCTCTCACTTGATAGCCTACGCATCAGCGATTCCCGGGATCCGGCAAGCAGCGTTGTCTGGTGTCCCGCTTCCCATCTGGTCGGTGCGCCGCGCCGCTGGACGCGTCTGCTCGGCGTCGCCGGCGGAAGCTGGCCACGATCCGAGAGCGAGGATCCTCTTTTGCCCGATCATGTCCTATCTCGCCGTCGCCTTATTCCCGTTCCGATCTCCGAGCGCGACCGCCTGTGCTTCCAGCTGCTGCTTTCTCAGCGAGCGGAGGAGGTCGTGCTGTCGCGCAGCCGGCGCTCGGCGGACGGAGCGCTGCAATCCGCCAGCGCGTTGTGGCCCGTGACTGTGCCCGTCCGCACATGCGCGCGTACACGCGTTCCCGAACATTCGTTCAGCGAAGCCGACCGGCTGCTCGCAAGAGCGGCCGAAGCGGGAAGGTCCGGCCGCATCAAGACCGCGATGAGCTGCTGGCAAAATTGGGATCGGGAAGAGGCGACCCCGCACGACGGCGTGGTACGCGCCGGGCATCCGGCGGTCGCCCGCGCGGTGACACGACTGCATTCGGCGACTTCGCTAAGGCTAATGGCACGTGATCCGCTCGGCTTCTTGTGGCGGTATGCCCTGGACATGCAATCCGTCGACCTGTCCGAATTGCCGCTGGCGCTGGATCCACTCGCCTTTGGCGAACTGGTTCACGAACTGCTCTCGCGGACGATCGACGCGCTCGAACCCGAGCCTGGGTTTGTCCGCGCGTCGCGCGACGAAATCGAGCTCGCGTTGGCGAGCGCGGTCGATCACGTCGCCCAGCATTGGCCACTCGAACGCGCCGTACCGCCCATGCTGCTGTGGAAGCATTCGCTAGAGGAAGCCGCACGCCGAGGACTTAGAGGACTGACGGTAGACACGAGCTTCGAAGCCGACACTACCAGCTGGAGCGAGGTCGAATTTGGCTTGCCCGCAGTTCCGAAAGGCTCAGGCGCACATTCCCCTTGGCAGCTCGACGGCGAGATTCTGATCGGATCTTCGAAACTAAAGCTGACCGGTCGGATCGATCGAGTCGATTTCGCCGCCGGTGGTCGTGGCGTCAGGATTTCAGACTACAAGACCGGCGCCACGCCGCGGCATCCTGAAAGGATCGTCGTGGACCGGGGCAAGGAACTGCAGCGCGTGCTGTACGCGATGGCCGTTGGACAGCTCGTTCCGGAAGCTGCCAGGATCGTCTCCCGCCTCATTTACTTGGACGGTGTATCGCCTCCGTTTGCATTGAGCCGCGACATGTTGGAAGCCGCTGCCGCCAACGTTGCCGGTTTTCTCGACAAGGCCTGCGAGATGCTCTATCGCGGAGATTCGTGTCCAGGACCGGACGCGCGCGAGCCCTACAGCGACACGCGCCTTGCGCTGCCCGCCGACCTGGACGCCTACTTTCGGCGGAAGGCAAAGGCTTTCGGCCATCTGACCCGCGAACTCGATCCGCTCTGGAGCGCACCATGAAGCTCGCGGACCGCGAGCAGCGGCTAAGGGTCTTGACGGATTTCGACACGACGCTCCTAGTGGAGGCAGCAGCGGGAACCGGAAAGACCTCGCTCATTGCTGGCCGTGTGGTGATGCTGCTGGCGCGCGGTGCCGCGCCGTCACAGATCGCCGCCATCACCTTCACCGAACTTGCGGCTGGCGAGTTGGCGCTCCGCATCCGGGGATACGTCGCAGGCTTGCTCGCCGGCTTTGTCCCGGACGTGCTGAAGGATGCACTACCGCAAGGCCTGAGCGTGCAACAGAGGACGAAGCTAGCCTCCGCCGCCGAATACCTCGACGAGATCAGCACGTCGACCATCCACGGCTTCTGCCAGGAGATCATTAGAAGCTACGCGATCGAGGCCGCGCTGGATCCGGGATCGCGCGTGATGGATGCGCCCGGCGCCGACGCGATGTTTGAGGCCGTCTTCAGGGCGTGGCTGATCGACCGTCTTTCGGGTAAGGTCGGCGCTGACGATCCGGTCGTCGTACTCTCGCAACACGATCCTCTCAAAGTGGTCAAACTGGTCAAGGACCTCGCCGATCTAAAGAGGGATCATCCGAAGGCCAGCACCAGAAGAGCCAACTTCAAGCGTCGAACGGATATCGACTTGGTTGAAGCAGTGGATGCCTTCGTCCGTTGGTTCGCCGCGTATCCCGAAGAAAGCCGGACGGCAGCACTGCTCGAAGACCTTCGAACCCTGTCAGCATTCTTCTTCGATTGCTTCAAGACCGAGCCAACGTTTCGGGACCTTTGGCGACTCGGGCAGCCGCCACGGGTCGATGCTATGGAGAAAAAGAGCTTCCGACTCGGGTCCTACCGCCGCAAGACCGCCTGGGTGCGGAAGTACGGCGCCAACCGCGGCGAGGTGCTCAACCGCGAGGCTGAAGCGCATTTTTCGAACGTGGAGCGAGCCTATCGCGAGTTACTCGGCCAAATCGCTGACGGACTGGTCCACACGCTCTCCACCGTGCTCGACGACGTCGTCGCCGCTTACGCCGAGCGTAAGCAGAAAGCCGCGGTGTTGGATTTCGATGACCTTCTTACCATGGCCCACGAGCTGGTTTGTCGGCACGAACCCGTCAGGGCGGCGGTGAGCCGCAGATTCCAGCACGTCTTTGTCGACGAATTCCAGGACACCGACCGCATCCAGGCCGCGATCATCTTTTCAATCGTCGCGGAGGCAGCGCCGCAACGCTGGCAGGATGCACGACTTCGACGCGGTTCGCTGTTCCTCGTGGGTGATCCGAAACAGGCAATCTACCGTTTCCGTGGAGCCGACATAAAGGCCTACAACGAGGCGCGCGCGGCCATCGCCGCGCAGGCGGACGGCGCTGTAGTGGAAATCACCGCGAACTTCCGCTCGCAGGAGCAGATCATTGCGCACGTCAACCGTTGCTTCGAGCCCGTCCTCCAGTCGGAAGGGCAACCGGGTTATGTGCGCCTAACTGCGACGCTCGAGCATGCTGAACACGGCCTGCCCCCCGCCGCGAAAGTCACGGTTGCGATGCCCAAGGATCCGTCTGCGGACAGCCAGCGCGATGAGGAGGCCACGATCGTCGCGAGGATTTGCCGCAAGCTGGTCGGCTCGATCCGAGTGAAGCGCAGGGACGGATCGATCACGCCTCTTGCGGCCGGCGACATCGGCTTGCTGGCCCCCACGGGCAAAGATCTGTGGCGGTATGAAAAGGCGCTTGAGGCAGAAGGCCTGTCCGTCGCTTCGCAAGCAGGAAAAACACTTTTCCTGCAGCAGGAGACGCAGGACATCCTCGTACTGCTTCGCACACTCGCCGACGCTCGCGACACGCTCGCCTTCGGAGCATTCATGCGCGGGCCCATGGTCGGGCTCACCGATGAGGAATTGCTCGACATTGCCGAACAGCTCCGGGCAACCGGCGACGGCACGACGCCTGCTAACTTTAACGTCAGAACTCCGTTGGAACAGATTTCCCACCCCGTCGCAAAGGCGGTCTTAGCGGTGCTGCAGGATCTTCGGCGCCGCGCCGCGAGAACCACGCCGCGCGTATTGCTTTCCGAAGCGATTGAGCGTTTGCACCTGCGCGTCGTCCTTGCAGCCAGGCACCGAAGCCGCAGCGCCAGGGCACTCGCCAACCTCGATGCCCTGATCGAGATGGCGCGCCCCTACAACGTGTCGGGTCTGCGCGCCTTCGTCAGGAACCTGCAGTCGGACTGGGAAATCCGTTCACCGCGCTCAGAAGGGCGGATCGACGCTTCGAATGAGGCCGTTGAGATCGTCACGATTCATAGCTCCAAGGGCTTGGAATGGCCGGTCGTCATTCCGATCAATACGTCCACGGAGTTTCCGACGCCGCCGCAGTTCATCCATCGACGATCCGACGACACTCTGCATTGGATTCTCGGAGGAGTTATGCCGCCCGAACTTTCGATAGCCCGCGATGAAGAAAAGCGCGAGCAGATGCTCGAACGTCAACGCATGTGGTACGTGGCGTGTACCCGGGCCCGTGATTTGCTCATCATTCCTCATCTGCCCGAGGCTTCGTCGCAATCGTGGTCGAAGATCCTGAACTTGGGCCACGATACCCTGCCCGAAATCGACCTCACGGGACTGCCAGCGTCAACAGCGACGAACGAGGCTCAGCCCGTGAACGAACAGACGGCCGAATTGTTTGCCGAAGAAACAAGAACGATGGCGGAGGCTGCGCCGTCGCTGGTTTGGAAGACGCCAAGCGCTCAGGATCGCGATCGGACGGAAATGTTGGAACTTGTCGAGCGCAGGATCGACGATGCGTTCGAATTCATATCACCGATCGAAGGCGGGCGCACGCGGGGTATCGTGCTGCACAAACTCATGGAGGAGTTCCTTACCGGAGAGCTGGACGAGCGCAGTCTCAACCGGGTCGAGGCGCGCGCTAGAGATCTGCTAATCGAGCTGAAGAGTATGGAAGGAGCTGCATCAGCACCGGACCCTGACCCCGAGGAGATGGCGCGCACGGCCGTGGGCACGCTAAAATTTGCGGACGTCGCCGCGTTGAGACCGCATCTCGTTCCCGAAGTCTCCGTTTGGTCGAGTTTGGGCGACGGCAAATTGATCGCGGGCCGCGCCGACGCGGTGGCGGTGCGAGGTGAAGAGCGTCTGGCAGTTTTGGATTGGAAGAGCGACATATCGCCAAGTGGGGAAGACAGATCGAATCATATCGCGCAACTAAAGGACTACGTGAAGACGATCGGTGCTCCAAAGGGGGCCATCGTCTACATGAGCCTCGGCGAAGTGGTGTGGATAAAGTCCGGATCGACCATCTCAATCGCCTGATCGAATGTGGGTTACCGTATTTGCGCGGGTCTCCCTCAACTTGACATTATGCCATTTTCCTAGGCACTCATGCCTGACTATACTCGAAATAGGCGAGCAACCACCTTATAGTCGCGTCAAACGAGTGAATGGGGCAATTTGGTGTGAGCGCTCAAGTTGGGGAAGCGGTGGGCGGATTTCTAAAAATCACCTGCACCGCAGCGGACAACGCCAACGTGGCGTTCTACCAGAATGCCGTACCAATCATCCGTGAACTTGCGATCGAAAACACGCTGGGCCGCAATCTAACGGATATTTCCGTCCGTCTGACGGCAGAACCGCCGTTCTTGAACCCGGGCATTTGGCGCATTGAGAGCATCGCCGATAAAGCCGTCCACCATATCCGAAGCCTCGACCTAAAGCTCGATCCGACGTTCCTAGCCGGCATAAACGCCTCGCGGCGTGGCGAACTGCACATCCAGATCGAAGCCGGCGGGGCCGTACTTGCCGAACAGGCGGTCGAGATCAACCTCTTGCCGCCCTCGCACTGGGGCGGGGTCCATTCGGCACCGGAACTGCTGGCCGCCTTTGTACGGCCGACAGATCCGAGCGTCGACGTCATTTTGAGGGAGGCCTCCGACAAGCTCGCTGCCGCTGGCCGCGACGAGGCTATAGACGGCTATCGCAAGGGCACCAAGGCCCGCGCCTGGGAGATTGCCGACGCGATCTGGGCAGCGCTGGTGTCGCATTCGATCGCCTACGTCTTGCCGCCCAAGAGCTTCGAGCGCTCCGGCCAGATGGTGCGCGGCCCTAGCGACATACTGACGCGCAAGGTCGGCACCTGCCTCGATCTCACGCTGCTTTACGCATCCTGCCTCGAACAGGCGGGCCTGAACCCGGTCGTGGTGCTGACCGAGGGCCATTCCTTCGTTGGCATCTGGCTAGTGGACGAGGACTTCTCCGGCCTCGTGATCGACGACCCCCAGATGCTTCGCAAGCGCGTGCAGCTTGAGGAAATGGTCGTGGTCGAAACCACGCTCCTTACCGGATCGCACCCGGCCCGCTTCAAGCAGGCCGTCGAGGCCGCCAAGAAGCTGATTGCCGAGGACGCGGCATCCCCTTTCGAACTGGCCGTCGACGTCCGTCGCGCTCGCAGCGCCAAGATCCGCCCTCTGGACCTTTCCGGCTCCGCCGAGGCCGCCATCCGCCCCGTCGCCACCACCGTGACCGCCCAGGAAGTGGGCGAGACCCCACATTTCGAGGAGGACTTCGATAAGCGCCGCGATCCCGTGCCCGAACGGAACCTGGACCGGCTCGAGATCTGGAAGCGCAACCTTCTCGACCTCACGCTCAAAAACAGGCTGCTCAACTTCAAGGACTCGAAATCCACCATCGCGATCGAGTGTCCGGATCCGGGAGCGCTCGAGGACAAGCTTTCCGACGGCGAGCGCTTCAAGTTGCTCGGCAAAGCTACCGTGCTCGACGGCAGCGATGGCCGCGACGCCGCGCTGCTCGCTGACCGGCAGAACGAGGACGGACGCAAGGACTTCATTCTGGATGCCATGAAGCGTGGCGACCTTCATGCCAACGTCGCCGAGACCGAACTCGAAGGCCGACTTACCGACCTCTACCGGGCCTCCAAGCTCGCCTTCGAGGAAGGCGGCGCCAACATCCTCTATCTGTGCCTTGGTTTCCTGAAATGGACGCCGCAAGACGGCGCTGGCCCATATCGCGCACCGCTGATCCTCATTCCTGTCCAGCTCGAGCGCAAGAGCGTCCGCTCTGGGTTTAGGCTGGCGCTGCACGAGGACGAGGCGCGCTTCAACCCGACCTTGATGCAGATGCTGAAGCAGGACTTTGATCTGGCGATGCCGGAATTCGACATCGAACTACCCCAGGACGCTTCCGGGATCGACGTCGCCGGCATCTGGAAAACGGTCCGCCAGCACGTCAAGAGCATCAAGGGCTGGGAAGTCACCGAGCAGGTCACGCTTGCGACGCTTTCGTTCACCAAATACCTGATGTGGAAGGACCTCGTCGACCGCACCGAGCTGCTCAAGCGCAATCCGGTCGTGGCCCATCTGATCGACACGCCTACCCACACCTACGGTGGCTCGGGTGCAGGATTTATTGACGCCCGTACTATCGACGATGTTATCGATCCGGTCGACCTGTTCGCACCGCTGTCGGCCGATTCTTCGCAGGTTGCAGCCATCGTCGCCGCCCAACGCGGCGCCGACTATGTGCTGTTCGGGCCGCCCGGGACCGGCAAGAGCCAGACCATCGCCAACGCCATTACCAACTGTCTCGCACACGGCAAGACGGTTCTGTTCGTTTCGCAGAAGACCGCAGCACTGGAAGTCGTCCGGCAGCGCATGCAGGGCGTCGGGCTCGGCAACTATTGTCTCGAGGTCCACCCCACGAAAGCGCAGAAGTCGAACGTGCTGGAGCAGCTTGCGACCGCTTGGCGTGAACGCAATCTCGTCACCGAGGAGCACTGGTCGACCGCCGCCGGGGACCTCAAGAAAAAGCGCGATCAGTTGAACCGGCTGGTCTCGGCGCTCCATCGCAGGCGAGCCAACGGCATGACGGCCTACGAGGCCTTCGGGCGCGTGGTCGCCGATCGCGACCGCCTCGCCGATATTGGACTGGCTTGGCCGGCCGGCACCGTGCATTCGCCTGAACAACTCGCCCGGATGCGAGAGACCTGCGCCGACATCCGCACTGCGTTGGAGGCCGTCGGTGACCCGGCCGTCCATCCCTTGCAGGGTATCGAACAAACCCGCTGGAACCCAGCTTGGGTGCAGACCTTGCAGCTGACGATCGACCGCCTTCAGATCACGCTGCAGCGGATGCGGGTCGCTGCCGATGCGCTCGTCACCTCTCTCGGGCTGAACGAGATCACCGACGACAGCCTGTTGCCGCAGCTTGTTAAGCTCGTAGCCCTGATGCTGAACGCGAATGCCGCCGATGGCGTTCTGCTGCTGAACGAGGATGCCCCCGAACGCATCCGCACTCTCTTGGCAATGGCCGACATGGCAAGCCGAATCAACGAAAAGATGTCGGAATTGTCGACCGGATACGACCTGAAAGTTGTGCAACTCGATCTTCCGACCCTTCAGCGCGAATGGACCGAAGCGTGCGTCTCGAACGTGCTGATGCGCAGTGGCCGCAAGAAGAAAGTCCGCATTCAGCTGCAGCCCTATTGCACCGGCGAGCTGCCAGACGAGATCGGACGCGACTTGGTCGTGTTACAGGAACTGGGAGGCCAGTTGCGCGAACTTGAAGCGCTTCGGCCACAATTCCTTGGGATCGAACGGTTGTGGAAGGGACTGAATACCGACCCGGCACACGTCGCCGCCATGGTCAAATGGGCCGGAGACATGCAGCACGCGGTCGACGCCTTTCAAGTCGACGGCGTCCCAGCAGAGCGTCTGCTCGCGCATGTCGCTAGCCATCTCGCCCACGACATTTCACGCTTCCGCCCCGGTGGCCAGGTACGGCGAGCGTTTGACACTATGCATGAGGCCTTCCCCGCGATGCACCAAGCGGCCAAGGAGCTCGGCACCTGTATCGGTCTTGATCGACCCGAAGAAATCATCCGCCTCGAGCCGGGCTGGATCGAAGCGCTGCTTGAGCAAACCGCACGCTGGAAGGCCAATGTGATCAAGGCTCCGCAATGGGCAACCTGGCGCGGCGCGGCGAAGGCGGCGCGTCATGCCGGCCTTTCGCCGCTGGTCGACGCTGTCGAGGACGGCACCGTTACCGGGCACGAGATCGCCGGTGCATTCGATTTTGCCTACGCACGGTGGGTAGCGGAGACCATCGTCAACGAAGACGAAGTGCTGAGTGGCTTCCTTGCCGAAAAGCACGAAGCGGCCATCGAGGCCTTCGTAGCCGCCGACAAGAGGATCGGCGAACTTGCGAAACAGATCGTCAAGGCACGGATCGGCGCCGCGGTGCCGACCCAGACCAATTTTGGCAAGGACCCCGAATGGGGCACGCTGGCGCGCGAGATCAACAAGAAGGCGCGCCATATGCCGCTGCGTCAGCTCTTTGGACGGATCCCGAACGTGATGACCCAGCTCGCGCCTTGCGTCATGATGAGCCCGCTGTCGATCGCACAATATCTGCCGGCCGACGCCAAGCCGTTCGATGTCGTGATCTTCGACGAGGCCTCACAAATCCCGGTCTGGGACGCCATCGGCGCCATCGCCCGCGGCTCCCAGGTGATCATCGTCGGTGATCCGGAACAGCTGCCGCCGACCAGCGTCGGCCAGCGCGGCGTCGACGACGAGGATGACGACGGCTCCACAGTGCAAAGCCAGCAGAGCATTCTTGACGAGTGCCTCGCCTCGAACATCCCGAGCATGCGGCTGTCCTGGCACTACCGTAGCCGCCACGAGAGCCTGATCGCGTTCTCTAACGCCAAATACTATCGCGGCGAACTGATGACGTTCCCCTCGCCAGTGACCCGCGACACTGCCGTGCGCTACGTCCATGTCGAGGGCGGTATCTACGAGCGCGGCGGCGCCAAGGTGAACCGCAAGGAAGCCGAAGCGGTGGTCGCGGAAGTCGTCAAGCGCATGAAGACGTCGACCCAGTCGATCGGCGTCGTCACCTTCAACGGCGACCAGCAGCGACTGATCGAGAATATGCTCGATCAAGCCCGTCGCAGTGACCCTACGCTGGAGACGCATTTCGACAAGAACCAAACCCGAGAGCCGATCCTCGTCAAGAACATTGAGAACGTGCAGGGCGATGAGCGCGACGTGATCATCTTCTCCGTGGCCGTCGGTCCCGACAAGGCTGGCCGCATCACCGCGCAGATCTCCTCGCTAAACGGCGAAGGCGGCCACCGCCGGCTCAACGTCGCCGTCACCCGGGCGCGCAATGAGCTTCTGATATTCGCCACGTTGCGTCCCGAACAGATCGATCTCGGGCGTACGTCTGCCAAAGGGGTCGTCGACTTCAAGCATTTCCTCGAATTCGCCGAGCACGGCGCGCGTGCCATCGCAGAAGCCTTCTCGCCGACCGGACGCGCAACGGAATCTCCATTCGAGGATGCCGTATTGAGGGCGCTCGAGGACAAGGGATGGGAGATCCACCCCCAAGTCGGCGTGTCTTTCTTCCGGGTAGACCTCGGCGTCGTGCATCCGGATTTCCCCGGTCGCTACCTCGCCGGCGTCGAATGCGACGGCGCTACCTATCACCGCTCAGCCACCGCTCGCGACCGCGACCGACTGCGCGAGATGGTACTCAATGGTCTCGGCTGGAAGATCCGGCGCATCTGGAGCACAGAATGGTGGATGGACGCGGCGGCTGCGACCGATAAGATTCATACCCGGTTGACCGCCGATCTCGACGCCGATCGGTCTTCACGTGTGGTCGGGCAGATCCCGGAAGAACCCACGGCGGCCCTCGACGACGTGGCGATGGCCCCTTCTGCTTCGCTGTCCGCTGACCCGGCACCAGCACGACCGCCGCCGGCGATCCTTACCGAGCCGCCCGTGATACCGCCCGAACCAGCCAACGACCCCGAACCGATCGAGGAACCCAAGGTTTACGCGCGTGGACCGGATCCCATCGAAGCCAACACCGCTGCGGTCTCGTGCTACACTAAGGCCGATCCAAGCATCGTTGTGGTGCCCGATCGTGAGCGCTTCTATGACGTTGGTTACCGCAGCGACCTTCGCGCAATGATCGACCACGTGGTCGCGGTCGAAGGTCCGATCTATTTCGATATTCTGGTCGACCGTATTGCCCGTGCGCACGGATTCCAGCGCTCGGGCGAAACCGTGCAGAAGATCATCCGCGCAGCGTTGGGACGCAACCGCTTTCCATCGACAAGAGACGATGATCGCGAGATCATCTGGCCCCAGAACACCGTTACCAGCGACAAGACACTTTATCGCGGTGCCGGCGTCCGCGAGCACAGCGACATTCCATTGGCAGAGCTCGCCGGTCTTGCCGATATCTTGCGGTCGAGGGGGCTGGAGGATGACGAGGACCTAATTCGGGGCATGCAAGACCATTTTGAGCTAGGCCGGCTCGCGACTTCGACGCGTCAGCGATTTGAGGCAGCGATAAATTCAGTTCAGAGATAGACGATGGCGGGAGTTTCGACTGCTCACATTGGCTCGTTGGACAGCAGGCTGTTTACGCTGGGCAAACATCTACTCAAGATAAATCACCTGGACCGCCTCTATCTCACTGATAGCAAGGTAAAGTGGTGTGATTTCAATTCGTGTTTCGGAATGGCTTTGTTCTACCAAGTTTAGCCGTAGGAGCGTCCCATTGCTTCGTCCAGCCAAAGCACCTCGGTAAGTGGCGCCGCTCTTCGTATGAATTTCAACGAGATAGTCGTTAGCGGCACTCTGCTGGTCGATCATCTTCAAAATAGAGTCGAATTCCTCGAGATTCATCCTGTTTCCTCGTCCTGATGCATTCGACTCCGGTCCCTTAAAATAAAGCATCCGTCTAGCCAAAGGGCAGATCGGGACGCATTCTAAGGCTACCGAGCAAATCGCGTTATCAGTGAAAGCGGGGCTAGCGCTCTTGCTTCGCGGTTTTTCTGCTTGCTGGAAGAGTTGCCTCTCGTCAACTCCTATCTAACCGAGGACAGCACGATATCTGCTTTGCGGGAATGTCTTTTTTGCTGTCGTTGATTGCAGTCCGCTCGCCGACGAATTTCCGAGTGTAAACGCTTCACGGCGACGTCTAGCATGTGCGGCCAGGATGCTGCCCACGAGATCACGCGGCATCTGATACGGAACTGCCACCAAAAGTACCGGATATGATTGTGCCTTTGCGATGGGATGCATGACGCCGAGCGGCAGCATCGGTTACGTGCGCACGAGCGCTGGGGCTGTTCGACGAGCACTTTTCAGCTCGGATGCCAAAGTAGTCAGTGAGCCTTCCGCCCCTCGGCGCGGATCGCGGCTGTCTCTTCTTTAGCAACGGCTAAATCCAACAGTTCGCGACCTTCCTTGGGCAGGCCCGCGAGCGACAACTTTTCGACAACCATCATCTGCGTAAGCAGCGCCCGGATCTCCTCTAAAAGGTCGCCTTGGATCCGCTGCCCGACGCGCTCATGGGTGCTCAGTGCGCGACTGGCAACGCGGTGGATCAACAGCAACGTGCTGATCATCTCTGAATTGGTCGTTGCGGCTTCCTTGATTGCTGCGTCATTGGTCATCACTGCGCTCCTTCTGCGGATCAGATATACTGGCCGTAGTCACTCGAAACTGGAGGATTGGTATGATCAGCAACGGTAAACATCATGCTGGTTCGGCCGGCGGTGGTGAAGGAATCCCGCCGCCGAAGGACCAAGATCTGATGCTCGACGCCTGGCGCGAAGTGCTGGCGCAGGTTCTTCATACTCGCGATAACGAATGGAAACAGCAATTGCGGGCGATCAAAGCAGAAAGCTTGGCGGCGGTCGCGGAGATGCGGGCCAATGTCGCCGAGACCCGCAGCGCGATGGAAGACATGATAGCAAAGCGCCTCGCGCAAATTCGTGAGCCGGCTGACGGAGCGCGCGGCGAGCTCGGGCCACGCGGTGAACCGGGTCCGCCCGGCAAGATCGAGACCGTGCGCGCCTATGTTCACGGGGCAGTACACTACGAGCGCGATGTTGTGGTTCACGAGGGCTCCACCTACATGGCCAAGCACGATACTGCCCGCACGCCGCCGCATGATGACTGGCAGCTGATCGCCGCGCGAGGCCGCGATGCCGCAATGCCGAAGATCATGGGCACCTATCGCGAGGGCGAGAGCTATTCGTTCCTCAACATCGTTGCGCTCGGCGGTTCCAGCTTCGTCGCGCGCACCGACGATCCGGGGCCGTGTCCAGGTGAAGGCTGGCAGCTGATCGCGAGCGCAGGCCGCCCCGGCAAGCAAGGGCAGAAGGGCGAGCGCGGCGAACAGGGCCAGCGCGGAGAGCGCGGGGCGGTGGCGCCAACCATCCTCGGCTGGAAGATCGACCGCGAGCGCTACTGCGCCACGCCGATCATGTCCGACAATAGCGAGGTCGAGCCGCTGCAGCTGCGCGCCCTGTTCGAGCAATTCCATGACGAGGCGAGCTAGTTGCTTGGCGCAGCGCGCCGCCTGATCATCGCCGATCGCGCAGGAGTCACTGAGCCCAATCGAGAGCAAACTTGAACACTCACCCCTTGGCGGAAATACTGAAATTGCCGGAAAATGCCGCCTGATCGAATTCGGCATTTGCGGTATTTCCGCCATCAGAGAGGGAACTCAAAAAGACGCGGGTTGACCTCCCACCTTCGGGGTGGCCGCCCCGGTCCCGACACCTTCGCTGGGACCTCGTGCAACCAACCGGCGCGCACCAGCATGTCGAGCAGCGCCTGCGCCTCGTTGGCGTCGAGCCGCCGTGCCAGCGCGTCGCGGCGCACCTCCTCGCGCGACACCGTGGCCTTGTGGCCGGCGTGGAGCCAGCGCAGCACAGTGCGGGCATGGCCGTGCTTGTCGGAAAGCCCCACAAGGCGCAGCGCGGCGCGCCCGTGCGGCCACAGGTAGTCCTTCCACAGCAGCACGGCGCGCTCGACATGGCGCGCCTCGATCACCTGCGGCTCGACACCGCCGCTCCAGGCCCATTCGAGGAAACACAGCGTGCCCGACAGGCGCAGCACATGCCCCGTGCCCTTACACCAGTATTCGCGCTCGCGCCCGTCCAGCGATTGCCTTTCCCGGTGCGCAAATTCCGCGAATACCGCAAATTCCTGTCTGGCGTCCGCCGTCAGTGGAATGCTGCGCGGTGCGAACGCCTCGTAGTCGCCAGCCTGCAGGTTCGCCAGCCGGCTAAAGGCGTTGATGATCTCAGGATCGGTCTCGTCGGCATCGTCGGTCGGCTCACGAAATGACGCCTCCGGCGGCCAGGCATACAAAAAACGAGAATAAATGCCGTCGCTATCGCCGGCAAAACTGCGCGCCAGCAAATCCGGCTGGAATCCACCGACGACACCGACGAGAAGATGCGGCAGCATCACCGGCGGGCGGCCGAGCCGCTCCACGACGAAGGAATTGCCGTCCCAAGCCTCAAGCCAGAACGCGCGATCCGAACCACCGCTGTAGCGCTCGAGGTTCATGAACAGCCGCGCGAGTTCGTCGGCAACGTAGGTAATGCCACGCGGCCGCGCTTCGAGCAGCGGCGCCAGCCGCTCGATCGTGCAGTCGGAAACGTAAAGCCGCGGCACCACGAACGGGCGGACGTCCTGCGCCTCGGCCGGCTTGACCGGCGGCGGCTGGCCGGCGTCGACCGCTGCGGCAACGTCGTCCTTCCATTTCTTGAGCGCCGCCTTGGCG
This sequence comes from Bradyrhizobium sp. Mp27, assembly GCF_029953005.1. Classification (NCBI taxonomy): domain Bacteria; kingdom Pseudomonadati; phylum Pseudomonadota; class Alphaproteobacteria; order Hyphomicrobiales; family Nitrobacteraceae; genus Bradyrhizobium; species Bradyrhizobium sp. Mp27. The sequence continues at coordinate 20,064 of NZ_JASAUS010000063.1, forward strand.
CGCTCGATGCGCGTCTCGTGCGCCAGTTGGCGCGCGGTGTTTTCCTGTTGCCGGCTGCGCTCCACTACCGACAAAGCCCGCTTGACCACGTCGAGCGATGGCGTCTTGCCCGACCCCGACAATCCGACCAAGCAGGTCCAGCACGTCATAGGCTGTTGCCACGAGCGGGTCGCCTGCACCCGGCGCGCCACGCCGATCAGGCCCGAGCCCATGCCGATCAGCGGTAGTGCGATGTGCCCGACGGTGACGCCAGCGCCACGCGCCGCCTCCAGCATCCAGCGATGCATGCTCTGCGGAAATACGTCGATCGGCAGGTCCGGCAGTTCGCCCCGGCGGTCGTCCAGGATCGACAGATCAGGATCGGTCCAATCACCGGTCTCGCGTTGCCGCTGTTTGCGCTCCTGCTTTGGTTGCTCCGGCTGCAGCTGCTGGTGTTGTTGGTGGTGGCTCGCGCTATTCCCGCCGCCCGCACGTGCGGCGCTATTGTCGCGGTCAGCGAGGTCGTCGTGCGGCGCATTGAGGCCATCGCGCAATCCGCTCTCGATCGTCTTCATCGTCGCGCGATGCCCGTGCTCGCGCAGGTAATGGTTGGCTTCGCAGGCCCGCACCAGCGTCTCGATAATCTCGCTTTCCACCAACCAGCCGCGCGCGGCCATGGTCGCGAGCCGGAACGCGGTCTTGTAGAGGCGTTCGTTGCGCTCGCCGGCCGGCGCCGCAGCGAGTTCGGCCTCGGTCCCGTTGAGCGCCGCCATTGCATAGGCACGACCGCGCTCGTCGTTGGTCTCGGTATTGCTTTGCTCGTGGGCTTCCTTTTGCTGCGGCGGTCGCAGGATCTCCTCGATCCAGTGCGGCAGTGGCGGTGCCTGATGGATCGGCATGCGTCCCGCCACCGCAGTCCAGCCGCGACCGTCCGGCAGGCGCGCACCGGGTGCGATCACAAAGCCGCCGGCCCCTCGCACGTCGATGCCGGGAGGCAGCGAGCCGCGGACGTTGCCCAACGCTTCGCCGTTCGGCTGTTTGAAAAACACATGAAGGCCGTTATTTGGGGTCGACACCACCGGCATGTTGCGCGGCAGGCCGCTATTGGCCGCGACCAGCTTCTTAAAGGCTTCTACACCATCGGGGCCGCCATGCCGGTCGCAATCGATCACGATCATTCCGTTCTGCCCGCACGCGATCGCGGGAAGCGCGGCCGAGTTGTCCCACCATGCTTTGATCTGATCGACGTTTGATGTCGCTGCTTCTTGCCATCCTTTAAGCAGTGGACGCTTGTCGGCTCCTGCGGGAAAAATCCGAATGCCGTGCGCAGCGAGCGCCAACGCGGTTTTGAGGTTGTCGTCCTGATGCTGCGCCATGGCGGGAGCTCCAGCATTGAAAATGGGAATGTGCGGCGGGAGAAGATGATCTCCCGCCCAGTCGCGCAGCGCTTAAAAGGGGATGTCGTCGTTCATGTCATCGACGTGCTTCGCCGCGGCTGGTGCCGTTGTCGGGCCAACCTCCGCCGCGGGCGGCTCACCGCTGTCCGGGATGTCATAGCCCGCCAGCGCCATAGTCTCGTTGAAACGCGATGCTGCGGCCCAGCCTGTCACCAGAATGACCGGCGTCTTGATGTAGCCGTATGCGCGATTTGGATGCTGATAGCCATCACTTGCGAGGCCGACAACAGGCAATTCGCCGAGCACGCGGCGCCGGTGCGCGGCATAGGTTCGAGTAAGCTTGCCAATCGCATCTCGCGCACCTTTCGATGAAGCGGCCAAGGTGAAGACTTCGCCGTCGTCGGCAACGACCATCGGAACGTAGCTCGTAAACTGCCACGGATCTTTCTTCTGGCCGCGATCGTCAATCTCCCAAGTTGACGGATCATTGTCGCCGAGTTCATGGCGGCGCGGCCACTGCAGGCCGCTGCTGACAATGACCATGGCGTGCTCGATAGGTTTGAAGTTTTCCCACCTAACCCATCCGGTAGCGAGGGCATGCATACCGACGATGAAGGTTTTTTGTTTAACCGGCTCACTATTCTCGCCGGCGAGCCAATCACCTTTCGAGAATTTCAAGAGCTTGCCAACGATGTGCTGTGGCGCGATCGCGTCGGCGAATGCCTGGAACGGATCGGCATCGTCAGCGATCGCGACGGCGGTATTAACAGACTTGACGATTTGGCTGGTTGTCATCTTCGTTTTCCCTTTGCTTCTTATTCTAGCTCCGAAACAGAGAAAGGCGCCGCGCAGTTTACGCGCGACGCCAAGCTGATTAATCCGCGGCGACGAGGGGAAGCTCGGACTCGGGCGCGGTAATGCGATCCAGCGCGCGCAAGATGCGATCGGCACCGAGCTTCAAGACGATGCGCTCGACGTTCGCATCGTTGACTGGGCCACGACGATGCTTGTTATGCAGGTCCGACAGCGCGAGGCGGCCGCACTCGAGCAGCACGCGTTCCTCGGCAGTGGCGGCGGCGATGGTGTTCACATAGGAGACCGAAACCCGCATCATCATTGCTGACTGCGGGCGGGTCGGATTGCGCAGCGATCCCTCCGAGAGTTGGTACGCCAGGAGGGCGCGCTCGGCGGGGCTGAGCCTGTTCAGGTGGCGGCTGAGCCAGACGCCGTCGATCTCCGTCCCGGTATCGAGCGCAATTGCACCGCCGTTGGTTGAGTTGTATATGTCCATTGTTGAAAGTCCCTTCTGCTGTATCCGGCCGGTGATCCCGTTTCCTCGCGAGGGCATAGGGATGACCGGCCGTAGTTTTGCCGGCAGTTGCGGATTCCGCGCGGGAGGCCGCCGACGTCGCCTCGCGCGGCAAAGCCGTTATGTCTCCGCTACGCTGCGGTGATTGGAAGACGCGCGCCGCCTGGCGAGACGGCGCTCACGCTGGGCGCGCAATTCCTGTCGGCGCTGCGGGGCCCTGGCATCGCGCTCCGCGATTCGCTCCTGCAGCCAAGCCTCGACCTCATGACGCAACCAGCGAGCATGCCGCCGCGCGCGGCCCGGCTCGCTGAACGAGATCGGCTGCGGAAAACCGGGATCTTCGTAAACCGAACTTTTGGAGCGGCAGGTCATTCTCATGACCTCCCGCAAATTGATGAAGTCCGGCGGCGTCGGCGTCGGATCGTCGTCTTTGGGGTTTGTCATGCGCGTCCTCCGCATACTGATGCGGACAGGATGCGCCCATTTATCGCGCTGTCACGACCCCCTGAAGTAGGTCGGTAGTAGTGTCGTTGCGACAGAGCCAAAGGCTAGTTTTGTCGCTTTCGTTTTTGATAGCGCTCGTAAGCCTTGGCAACGGCAACCAATGACTTGCCTCTGGCTTTCGCCACGAACCGCTTTGCTTTGGCGAGGTCCCCGCCAACTTCATACAGCGTGGCGACAAATGCCCCGGTATCTTCCCTCGGGCGATGCGGAGGTCGCTTTGCCACTTCGCGCTCCAGCAGTTCATGCAGCCGAGACAGCAGATCACGCAGGACGTCCAATTTTACTGAGTCGTACTCGTCGGGATGATCAAGCAGCTCCCGGACGAGAACGATCATCGTGCGGTCATCCACGACCGGCACCGCGCAATGCGACAACCTTCGCGCGGTCGGCGCGCGCAGGCTGCGAGGCGAGGAAGCCCGCCCATTGCTGCATAATCCTTCGGCGCTTCTCCAGCAGATCGCCGCGTGCATAGGCCGCTTCCGTCTGGTTGCCGATGGCATGGGCCAGCGCGACCTCCAGCAGCTCGCGCGGGACGTTGGTGCGCTCGCCGCCCCATGTCCTGAATGCGGATCGGAAGCCATGCACAGTGACGCGTTCGCCGCCATGACGATGCAGCGCCTTGCGAAGGCTCATCGCAACGATCGGCTTGCCTCCGTTGACGCTGAATAGATAGTCGCCATTGCGCGGCAGCCGCTCGATCAGCGCCAGTGCCTGCGGCGATAGCGGCACGCGATGCTCGCGCTTGCGCTTCATGCGGCTCGGGGGGACGATCCACAGCCTCGCATCTAGGTCGATCTCATCCCAGCGTGCGCCCCGCGCCTCTTGGCTCCGCGTTGCAGTCAGGATCGCGAATGCAAGACAGAGTTCGGGGATGGCGTCCGTGGCAGTCAGCTTCTGATGCAGGCCCGGCACCGCATCGTAGCCCATCGCCGGATGGTGTTCGACTGGCTTCAGCTCGCGCGGGTGCGGCAGCAATTTGTCGAAATGGTTTTTCCATCTTGTCGGGTTCGGCCCCGGCTTGCGCAGGCCGCGCACCTCTGCGAAGCCGAGCACCTCGCCGATGCGGCGGCGGACGCGATCCATGGTCTGTGGCGCGCGCTTCCACTCCGGCTCGATCACCTTGATGACCATCGCGGTATCGACGTCGCCGACCGCGACATCGAACAGCGGCTTGGCGTACGTAGCCATGCTATTGCGCCATTGGCTGGCATGCTTGGTACGCCAGCGGTCGCCATGGCTATCGAGCAGCTGGTCGAGCACTTGCTTGAACGTAGCGCTATGCAACTCGGCGGCGCGGGCCGCCATGCGTTCGGCATTGCGGTGACTGATCGGATCGATCCCAGCCGCCAACAGTTTGCGGGCGTCATTGGCCTTGGCGCGGGCCTCGGCGAGCGAAACCACCCGCGCAGAGCCGAGACCCATGAACCGCTCGCGCCGATCCAGCTGGTATCGGTAGAGCCACGCCTTGCTGACAACGCCCTTGGTCCTGGTCGGCGCGGCTTTCAGCATCAGCCCACCACCATCGTAGAATTTTCCGGCCTCCTTCAAGCTGCGCACGAAGGTCGCGCTGAGCCTGTCCCATGTCCGCATGTTCGATACCCCGATTGATCCCCCAGTCCCACGCTGGTACTGGGCGGACTTCGGCGCACATAATAGCCTTATGAGGAAAGGTGGGGAATGGCAGGAAGCCAAAAACCACTTATTTTACAGAGGCTTCCGTACTATTGCGGACTTCGGCGGACTTCGCCGGAAGGGCGATAGCCCGGATCGCTCATCCGGGCTACGCAGCGGTGCGGGCGGCCTACCGTCCCTGCCCGGCGAACTCGTGCTTGCTCTCGTGGCCGCCGACAAACACTAGGATGCCGGCGATCAGGGGCAGGACGGCCAGCACCAGCAAGCCGGTCGAGGTCTGGCCGGTGGCTTCCTTGACCCAGCCGATCAGGTACGGACCGCCGAAGCCAGCGAGGTTGCCGATCGAGTTGATCAGCGCGATGGCGCCGGCCGCCGCCGTGCCGGAGAGCCAGGCGGTCGGCAGGGTCCAGAACACGCCGAAGCAGCAGAACACGCCGATCGCAGCAACAGTGAGCACCACCATCGTCATGGTGGGATCGGTGAGGTAGGAGGAGACGCCAAGCGCGACGGCGGTGAGCAGCAGCGGCGCACCGACATGCATCACGCGCTCGCGCGTCGCATCGGAATGCCGTGCCCACAGGATCATGGCGACGGTGCCGAACAGATACGGGATCGCGGTGACGAAGCCGGTCTGCGCGTTGGTGAGGCCGAACGCCTTGACGATCTGCGGCAGCCAGAACTGCATGCCATAGAGCGCGCCGACGAAGCCGAAATAGACCAGGCTCAGCATGATCACCTTCGGCGACGACAGCGCCTCGCCGAGCGACAGATGCTTCACCGCCTGCTTGGCCGCGATTTCCGAATCGAGCCTGGACTTGAGCCAGGCCTTCTGATCGGCCGAGAGCCAGTCCGCCTTCTCCGGCTTGTCGGTGAGATAGAACCAGGTGACGATGCCCAGCAGCACCGAGGGGATGCCTTCGATGATGAACAGCCACTGCCAGCCCTTCAGCCCCATCGCGCCGTCGAGCCCGAGCAGCAGGCCCGAGACCGGCGCGCCGATCACGGTGGAGACCGGGACGGCGATGGCGAAGGCGGCGAGGAAGCGGGCGCGATACTCGGCCGGGTACCAGTAGGTGAGATAGAGGATGATGCCGGGAAAGAAGCCGGCCTCGGCGACGCCGAGCAGGAAGCGCAGCACGTAGAAGCTCGTCACCCCGCTGACCAGCGCCATCAGCGCCGAGATGATGCCCCAGGTCACCATGATGCGGGCGATCCAGCGGCTCGCGCCGAACTTTTCCAGCGCCAGATTGCTCGGCACCTCGAAAATGAAATAGCCGATGAAGAAGATGCCGGCGCCCCAGGAGAAGATCAGCGGCGTGAACTTCAGCTCCGCGTTCATGGTCAGCGCGGCGAAGCCGAGATTGACGCGGTCGAGATAGGAGAAGAAGTAGGCCAGCACCAGGAACGGAATCAGGCGCCAGGAGATGGCGCGAATCGTCGAGGTCTCGATTTCCGACTCGGCTGAGCCGGCGGAACCGGCATAGGTCGTGGTCTGGCTCATGGCTTTCCCCCCGGGGTTGTTGCTTTTATGGGCTGATCCGGGGTTTTCAGCATCGCCGCGAAAGAGTCAATGGAGCAAGCAATGCACGGGGCGCAACCGGTCAACACCGTTGCGCTGCGACAGAAATCATTGATCCGCGCCGCCCTTGCGCTGGTCGTGATCGCCTGCGGGCTGTCCTTGCGCTGGTACGGCCTTCTACTCGGGCTTCCCGCCTTCGTCGTGAAATATGGCGGCTCGCTGCTGTGGGCGACGATGGTGTTTTTGCTGGTCGGAGTGTTGCTGCCGGGGATGTCGCGGAGCCGACTTGCAGCCATCGCCGTGGCGATCGCGATCGCCGTCGAGTTCTCCCGTCTGGTGCATGCGCCCTGGCTCGATGCGTTTCGGCTCACCACCGCGGGCGCGCTGCTGTTAGGACGGATCTTCTCGCTGTGGAATCTGGTGGCCTATGCGGTCGGGATTGCGTTCGGCGCGTGGATTGATGGTCTTGTAAGGTGAGCAAAGGCGCGTTAGCGCCGTGCCCACCATTCTCCTTCGCGGACCACGATGGTGGGTACGCTTCCGCCTTCGCTCTTCGAGCTACGGCGGACAAGTCGCTTTGCCCACCCTACGAGACCGGCGCCACGGCGAGCGGCCCTCACTCCGCGAGCTGAAACCGCTCGAAGCGATCGAGCTCCTCCTCGATCACGCGCTTCAGCTCCTTGCGCCCCGCCGTCTTCTTTCCCTGCCCGACCCAGGTCCATTTCTGCATCAACAGCTTCTTCGCCTGACGGTCGGTCTTGAGGTCAAGCGCCGCGACGATCTCGTCGCCCACCAGCACGGGCAACGCGAAATAGCCGAGCTTGCGCTTGGCCTTCGGCACATAGGCTTCGAACAGATGGTTGTAGCCGAAGAACAGATTGGTGCGCTTGCGCTGGATGATCAGGGGATCGAACGGCGAGAGGATGTGAACGAGATCGGGCGCGGCGCCCTCACCCGGCTCCAGCGCCGCAGGCACGACCCAATGCTCCTGCTTGCCGGCGCCCTCGATCGCAACGGGCACGAGCTCGCCGCGACGGACGCGCGAGGCGATCAGCTGTGCGATCGCCTTCTTGCTCGGCGCATCGAGGTGGCAGATCGAATCCAGACTGACCACGCCCTGCGACCGCAGCGCGCGGTCGAGCAGATAGGCCGTGATGTCCCTTGCCGACGCCGGCCTCGGCAGCTTGTCCCAGCCGAAGTGCCGCGTCATCAGCTCGTAGGTCTTGAGCATGCCCTGGCGCGCGCTGACGGTCGCGACGCCGGTGTAGAAGGCGAGCTGCAAAGCCCGCTTCGAGGGTTTTCGGCTCTGCCAGAGATGCTCCTTCTCGGTGAGCACGTCGTCCTCGATATCGCGGATCGTCAGCGGACCGGCGCGCAGGAGCCGCATCACCTTGCGCGTATCGGCCGGCGTGACCGAGGCGTACCATTTGTGTCCCTCGCGCCGGTGCTCGCGCATTGCCGGCAGAAAGAAGCGAAAATCGTTCGCCGGCACATAGGACAGCGCATGGGTCCAGTATTCGAACACGCTCCGGTCGACGCTCTGGGCCTGGCGCAGATCGGCACGCCGGTAGGACGGAATGCGGCTGAACAGGATGTGGTGGTGGCTGCGCTCGATCACATTGATGGTGTCGATCTGCACATAACCGAGATGGGCGATCGTATCCGCCACCGCGTGCGCGCCCTCTCCGAACGGCGCGCGCTCGTCCAGCCGCTGGGCATGCAGCCAGATCTGCCGGGCCTGTGTCGTGGGGATCGGAAAGGGTTTGGGCGCGCGTGACATTGCAGGAGGCAATGTAGCCGGATTCGCGCCAGGAAAAAGGGAGGCTGAAGAGAAGAAAAAGCCGCGCTGCCATCTGCTGCCAGCGCGGCCCGGTCACGCCAGATTGGCGCGAGGTTACTTCATCGCCATCGCCTTCTCGGCGTTCACGTAGTGCGTGCAGGCGCCGCGCATGTTGCCTTTGCTCATGTCGGAATTGGCCGAGGCCATCGACTTGCGCGCCGCGATCTTGCCCGGCGTGTCTTCACCGCCCAACCCGACAACGAGCTTGGCCATGTTCGCGCTGGTGCATGACATCTTGGCGGCCGACGCGGGAGACAGGGCAAGTGCGGCGAACGCCGCCACGAGCAACAGGATCTTCATCAAGCTTCTCCTCCGGAAAACGAAGCCGGCGTGATGCCGGCCTGCGCAGCATCTATTTTTCCGGGATAGCGCTTCACAGAGAAGGAATTTCATCGTTCTAGCGTGCGGCTTTTGATCGCTCCCCGACGCTGCCTGTGGCGACATCGGGCTCGCAGGACGCTTTGCCACGCCCTTCCGCCTGGCAGCGATAGACGCTGCCGGTGAGGCGGTCGACCAGCCACATGTTCTCGTCGTTCGGACCGTCGAGGCCGACGTAACGGCTGCTCAGCCCGGTGATCAGCGTGGACAGCAGGATCGCCACCGCGATCATCGCCGCACCGACATAGATGGGCATTGAGCTCAGAAAGACTGTCCGATCCTGCGGCCCGCCACGATAGAACTGGTAATCACTCGGCCTGGGCACTGGACTGAACTCGGCTCCCTTCCTCGGCGGTTATTGGACGCGGAGTCCTGCTAGGCGCCCAACTGGCCGAATTCTTGTTCGCACGCGGGCCATCACGCGACGGCTTTGCGACGATCGGTGAGCAAGGGTTTCCGGAACAAATTGGCGGCCCGAAGCGGGCCGCCTGTTGCTTGCCGGCCGGCTCAGCGGCGGCCGAACAACCCGCCCATCATACCGCCGAACAGACCGCCGGGGCCGCCTGGCGGACCGGCACCGCCGCCGCCGTAATGGCGCCGGCCGCCACCGCCGGAGGACCGGCGACGCGCCGGCTCGTCGTCTGCCTGTTCGGAGGAGGCCGCGCGGGTCGAGACAATCTCCGACAGTAGGGCCTTGTGCTGGAGCTTGTTGAGATAACCGGTCGCAGGATAGCCACGAGCAGCCTGCCACCGCCTCATCACGGAACGGGTCTCATCGTCGAACTTGCCCGTCGCCTTGACGTCGAAGCCGAGCCCGGTGAGGCGGCGCTGCACGTCGCGGCGCTGGTTCTTGTCCAGACCGATCTGGTCTTCAGACACCTGGTTGGCTTCTTCCGTAAAGGTCGCGGGGTCGATCCCGGCCGAGAGGTTGCGGGTGGTGATGGATGGACCATCCTGCAACGCCGCGATGCGGGCGAGTGCGATCGATTTGAACGTGCCGTTGGGATAGCTGGTGAGATAGGCGTTGAGCTCCTCGACCTTGTTGGAGTCCCTGATCGAGCGCCAGAACTCGAGCTCGACGTCGGAGCCTTGCTTGCTCGCGGCCGACACTGATGCGTTCGACGGGTCGGTCGTGGCCGCAGCCGGCACGCCAACCGGATTGAGATAGACGTTGCCCGTGAGGTTGGTGTGCCCCCAGGGCAATTGCCCCTTGCTGGTCTCGTCACTGACCTGGGCACGCACCTTGGTCATCGCCTGCTGGATCTCGATCCCGGGCTGGGCAATGTTCGCGACGAGCGCGCGGGTGAACGGGCTGTTGGTGCCGGCTTCGCCGTCGAGCGCGGTCTGGCCGGGGCCGGTGGCAAAGGCAATCAGCGTGCCCTCGCCCGACTTCATCTCGGCAAGACCGGTCTGGACGTTGACGGAGCGGGTGGCCCTGGCCGAGCGGATCTTTGCTGCGAACGGATTGTCGCGGCAGGCGTCCAGGAATACGAGCTTCACCTTCGCGTCCGACATGGTCTGATCGAGCGTGAGGTCGACATTGATCGCCGCGCCCAGCTTGACGTCCATCTCGGATTTCAGGTCTGCATCGACCGGCAACAGGTAGTTGACGCCGTTCACGGCGATCCCGTGGCCGGCATAGAAGAACACCGCGACGTCGGCGCCTTCGCTCTTCTTGCCGAACTCCAGCAGCTTTGCAGTCATGGCATCGCGAGTGAGGTTGGCGCCCTCGACGACGTCGAAGCCGACGTTGCGCAGCACCCTGGCCATCGCCTTGGAGTCGATCGCGGGGTTGGGAAGCTGCGGGACGTTCTTGTAGGCGGCGTTGCCGACCACGAAGGCGACGCGCTTGTCCGCGAAGGCCGCGTTGCCGCTGACGAGAAATACTGCGATTGAAATTGCTGCGATCAAGAAGCGCATGATCATTCTCCCCTGATCCAAACTTCCTCGCTGCTCTCGGTTCGGCCTGAGCCGATCCGATGAGAGCAATCTGATCCAGTTCACAACGACGCACTGTGATCTGGATCACTCGGGGATTTCTGCTGCTCGAACCGAGCTGAGAGTCGCTGCGACGGTCGCTTTTCGGGCTGCTGACGCAGCTGGCAATACGGCTGGTGACGAACAATGGCCGAAAGATTGTACCTGCGCGGGCTGCAAGTCCAGCCGGTTCAGCAATCCGCTGTCGATGCCAAATGAGATAGCGGTTCTTCCCGGTGGCAGGGCACCGCCGCCGGCCCGACATGCCATGGATGCCGATCGGCGCCGGCGCCAGGATGCACGGGTCATTTCGGCCATCTGGAATGTGACCCGCATCACATCGAGGCTGTTGAACCTTCCCTACGCTCGCAACATCAAATCGCCGTCAGGCGTAACAGCGAGGATACGACAATGACCCGTTTTGATAAGTTTTTTGGATTGAAGGCGATTACAATCACGGCCGCGCTGTCGATGACGGCGGGCCTGGCTTTCGCCGGCGATAACGTCTCCGCCAACCAGATTCTGGATGCGCTGAGGCCGAAGCCGGCGACCCGCGGCTTGTCCGTCGGTCCGCAGGCCGATCCGACCGCGCAGGCCAAGGAAGCGACGTTCCTGAACACGGTGCGCAACCGCTCGACCCGGTCGCTCTCGATGGGCGAGCGCGAGCAGATCGCCGAGCTCGCCGCCACCAAGCCGAAGATCGATCTGGAGATCCAGTTCGACTACAACTCGGCCGACATCGCCAAGAATTCGGTACCGTCGGTGCAGGCGCTCGGCAAGGCGCTGTCCGATCCGTCGCTGAAAGGCTCAACCTTCGTGGTCGCCGGCCACACCGATGCGATCGGCGGCGAAGAGTACAATCAAGGCCTCTCCGAACGTCGCGCCGACACCATCAAGAAGTACCTGATGCAGAACTATGGTCTCAACGGCACCGATCTCGTCACCGTCGGCTATGGCAAGACCAAGCTGAAGGACGCCGCCAACGGCGCCGACCCGATCAACCGCCGCGTCCAGGTCGTCAACATGGAAGCCAAGACGACGGCGTCCAAGTGAAATTGTCCAAGTGAGTTTCAAGTGAGCTTCAAGTCATCGCCGCGTGAAACACGCCGCCTGCCATGATCGTGACAGGCGGCGATTTCATATCCAGCTCTGGAACAGCATCAACCGGTTGAACGTCTGCATCGACGTGCCGATGAAGGCCGCCGAGATCGGCAGCATCGCCGCAAAGCCGATCGCCGCGACCCCGACATAGGCCCACAGCAGCCAGCGCGGCAGCCCCTCTCGTCGCAGCACATAGACCAGCGCAAGCGACGCCACGGTTGCGGCCGGCAGATAATAGTAGAGGAAGCCGAGCGTGCGCGGCAGCAAAGCCCAGGCAAGCCACGAGCCGAAATAGAACGCCGCGATCAGGAACGCATCCCAGCGGCGCGCGACGATGAAGTCGCGCAGCACGACGGCGAGCGCGAGCAGCGCCGGCCAGGCGACCAGCGGATTGCCGAGGAAGACGATCGCGGAGACATTGTTCTCCGAGGTCTTGTCGAACAGGAACCACACCGGGCGCGCGAGCAGCGGCCAGGATGGCCACGCGCTCATATAGGTATGGCCGGCGATCGCGGTCGTGGTGTTGTCGGCGAATATCCGGCGCTGCGCCTCGATCAGATCCGGCAGCGACGCTCCGTAGAGCGGCACGAAAGCGGCAAGATATGTCAGCGCCGGCAGCACGGCGAAGCAGAGCGCGACATGCTGCACGCGAAGATCGGGCCAGAGATCGGGCCGATACCAGTCGCTCGGCTTCGCGTCGGCGAACAGCGTGCGCCAGCCCTGCATCAGCCGGATCACCGCAACCACAACGATGCAGATGCCGAGCGGAAACAGGCCGCTCCATTTGCAAGCCGCGGCGAGGCCAAACAACGCGCCCGCGAGCGCGAACAGAGCATGCGGGCGCTCTCTTCGAAAGCCGTGCATGAAGGCGGCAATCGCGAGCAGGCCGAATCCGAGCGCGCAGATGTCGAGCATGGCGATGCGCGCCTGCACGTAAACCATCTGGTTGAAGCCTGCGATCGACGCGGCGGCAATCGCAGACCCTTGCGCGGAGAACAGCGCGAGCCCGCACAGATAGATCGCAACGATCGCGAGCGCGCCGAACAAGGTCGACGGATAGCGCCAGCCAAGCGCATTGTCGCCGAAGGCTGCGATCGATGCCGCGATCAGCTCCTTGGCCAGCGGCGGATGCATCGGGTTGAGCATCGGTTGCGATAGCGTGGGTGCCAGCATCTGCCGTGCCGCGGGCACGTAATGCACTTCATCGAAGACGAACTTCTCCGGCGCCGTCAGGCCGATCAGCAGCGCGAGATGCGCGACCAGGAAAATCGCGACAGCGATCACTGCGCTCTGCGACACCTTCGGAACCGCGGGCAATTCGAACTGCTGCTGTGGGGCTATTTTACGTGGCAAATCTGCTTCACCGCGGAGAAAAACAAAGACGGCACTTTTCATTGAACGCATTCTGCCGCAACTGTCACTAAGCATAACGCACGTCCAGCGCCGCTTGTGATAATTTCGCCACATCAGAAGCGCGCGCGATCCGGTACGATCAGGGACATATCGATCGGTTGCGAAATGAATTTGCGTTTCTGGCTTTTCCCAACTCTGTTGTCGGCACTCGTCTGCGCGGCGCCCTGCGCGCAGGCGCAGACGCGCGTCGGCGAAGCCGTCGTGATCCAGAACGACGTGGTGCGCGTGGCCACGACCACGACGCCGATCAGTGTCGGCGACAGCATGCTGCGCGACGAGACCGTGCGCACCGGCACCGACAGCGCCGCGCGCTTCGTCATGGCCGACAGCACCAACCTCTCGCTGGGCCCGAGCGCCACGCTGAAGCTCGACCGCACCGTCTTCAACGACGAGCACAGCTATCGCGACGTCGCGATCCGCATGACCACGGGCGCATTCCGTTTCGTCACCGGACATTCGGAAAAGACCGCCTACAAGATCACGACACCGCTCGCGACCATCGGCGTGCGCGGCACCACGCTCGACATCCTCTCCCAGCGCGGCCGCTCCGTCGTCGTGCTCCAGGACGGTGCCGCCAGCGTCTGCACGACGAGCTCCCAGTGCGTGCAGCTCACCCAGCCCGGCGACACCGCAATCATCACCTCGACCGGCGGTAAGGTCAGCATCACCAAGACCAACACGCCGCCCTGGACCTTTGCCGCCAATTGCGCCGCAAGCGCCGGGCTGTGCTCGGTCAACCAGTATGCGGACGCCTCGCCGACCATCACGCCTGCCGTCCACGACGACGGCATGCTGTGCGGGCGGTGATGATGGCGAAACTCGACGTCAGGCGCTTCGTCCTCGCCGCCGCGCTGACCGCAACCGCTGCGTTTGCGTTCTTCGCGTTCAATGCGCGACCGGCGGCAGCGCAGGCGTCTTGCGAGTCCGGATGCGGTGGGCCGACGCCCTCTCCGTCGCCGACCTATTCACCGTCGCCGACACCCACGCCGACCCCCTCCCCTTCGCCAAGCCCCTATCCGTCGTCCTCGCCGAGCCCGTATCCACCGCCTCCACCTTCGGGCCCGACCGGCGCGGACTCCAGCGGCAATTCGATCGGCGGCCTCGCCAACCAGCGCTTCAACCAGATGATCACCAACCGGGTGCTCGGCACGGTGCTGCTCGGCGTCAACGAGCAGGTCAATTGCAGCGACTGCATCAGCGCATTCGGCTCGGCCGGCTCGTTCTCGGCCGGTATTCACGGCCGCAAGGAGCTGACCAACAACCTGTCGCTGCTCGCCGGCATCGCCTACACGCAATACAGCGAGGGCGGCTACAACATCACCAGCGCGCCGATCGGCGCCTTCGCTCTGCGCTATGATTTCAACGACTGGGGCTCGTCGCGCCCGTTCTTCGACGTCGGCACCATCCTGACGCCCTGGGAGAAGGCGCGCTACACCCGCAGCTACAACACCAGCCTCGGGCCGGTGAGTGTCACGAGCTCGACCAACGCGTCGAACTACGCCGTCTATGGCCGTGCCGGCTGGATGAGCCGCGTGTCCCCGCGCGACGAATTCGCGGCCTCGATCGAAGTCTGGCAGCTCTGGCAACGCGTCTCCGGCTATTCGGACAGCGCCGTGGCGTTCAATCCGTTCGACGCCACCATCGCTACCGGCACCGACCGCACCAGCCTGGTCAAGATCGGCGGCCAGTGGACGCACCTCTTCGGCAGCAACATCGAGACCAACATCAATGGCGGCTGGGTGCAGTCCTTCGCCAGCCATGGCGGCATCGTCGCCACCGTGACCGGCGACGGCCTAGTGGTGCCGACGATGGGCAACCAGGGCTGGTTCGAATATGGCGGCCGCCTCGGCTTCCGCGTGCAGAAGGGCTGGATCGTCGACCTGTTCGCCAACGGCACGCTGGGCCCGCAGCCGGTGGGAAACACCATCCATGGCGGCGTGGGATTACGGATCAATTATTAGCCGGGCACGCACGGTCTCGTAGGGTGGGCAAAGCGAAGCGTGCCCACCACCTCTCTCAACCGTAGACGGACCGTGGGCACGGCGCTGTCGCGCCTTTGCCCACCCTACGGCACCGATCGTGTGGCGAGCGCTCCCGCCTCACGCCGCCGACTTGCCCTCGAACGCACGCCGCAGCACTTCCACGTCCAGCTTCACCATCTTCATCATGGCTTGCATCGCGCGCGCAGCCGCGGCCTTGTCGGGGCTCGACAGGAATTCGAACATCACCTTCGGCACCACCTGCCAGGATACGCCCCAGCGATCGCTGATCCATCCGCACTGCTGCTCCTTGCCTCCATGAGCAAGGAACGCGCTCCAGACGCTGTCGACCTGAGCTTGGTCGTCGCAATGGATCATCAGCGAGATTGCGTGGGTATATTCCACCTTCATGCCGCCGTTGAGCGCGACCAGGAGCTGCCCGGCCACCGTGAACTCGACGACGAGCACGGAGCCTGTCTTGCCGGACGGGCCGTCCGAAACGTTGCGCTGGACGTGCGTGATTTCCGAGTTCGGAACGAGCGACACGTAGAACTTCGCGGCTTCCTCGGCATCGCCGTTGAACCACATGCAGGGCACGAGCTTGGACATCGTGAATGCTCCTCTTCAGATGGTCGATGTTCGTTGGCTTCGGTCAGGCGTTCGCCATGTCGGACTGCGCGGCGAAGGCTGCCATGTCCATCCAGTTCACGCCCCACATATGACCGTCCGGATCCTCGAAGCTGCGGCCGTACATGAAGCTGTACTCATCCTTCGGGCTTGGATCGGCCACACCGCCCGCGGCCTCGGCCTTGCCGACGACGTCATCGACCTCGTCGCGGCTGTCGGCCGACAGACAGAGCAGCACCTGGTTCGAGGTCTTGGCATCCGCGATCGGCTTCGGCGTGAACTTGCGGAATTTGTCGTGGGTCAGGAGCATGGCGAAGATGGTCTCGGAGAAGACCATGCAGCTCGCCGTCTCGTCGCTGAATTGCGGGTTCCTGACCGCACCGACCGCCTCGTAAAAGGCCGTCGCGCGCTTGAGGTCGGTCACCGGCAGATTGACGAAGATCATTTTGGGCATCGGAGGCTCCTTGGGCGGGGTTCTGCCCAAGGACGGATGGCCCAGCGGTCATCCGACATCGCTTCCGGATATTTTTTAAAGGCTGTGCCTGCGTGGTTCTGTCGCACAAAACCAGCAGGCTTTCAGGCCCTTACTTCTTCTCGTTGGGATCCCGGTGCACGGGGTCGATCCATAGCACGGTCTCGGGCTTCTCGACCGGCTCGATGTCGAGGTTGATCGCGACCGCCTCGCCGTCGCTGCGCACCAGCACGCATTCCAGCACCTCGTCCCGGCTGGCGTTGATCTCCTGATGCGGCACGTAAGGCGGGACGAAAATGAAATCGCCGGGGCCGGCCTCCGCGGTGAATTGCAGGCTCTCGCCCCAGCGCATCCGCGCCTTGCCCTTCACCACGTAGATGACGCTTTCGAGATGGCCGTGGTGATGCGCACCGGTCTTGGCGTCCGGCTTGATGCTGACCGTGCCCGCCCACAATTTCTGCGCGCCGACGCGCGCGAAATTGATTGCGGCCGCGCGGTCCATGCCGGCCGTCGACGGCACGTTGGTATCGAGCTGATTGCCGGGAATGACGCGCACGCCGTCATGCTTCCAGCGATCGTCATGATCGTGGTCATGGTGGGAATGCGTGTGGTCATGGCCGGTCATGGGACTTGCTTTCTGTTGGTTCCGTGCGCGGCAAGCTAACCAAAGCGGGCCTATCAAGCCATACCCAAAATCGGAACTCTCGTAGTCGGCAGGCGCTGTTTTCGCGAGCCAACTGGAAGGAGAGTTTCATGGGTAGCACGAGCGACAAGATCAAGGGCACCGCCAACGAGGCCATCGGCAAGGCCAAGCAGGGCATCGGTGAAGCCACCGGTTCCGATCGCCTGAAGGGCGAAGGCGTGGTCCAGGAAGTGAAGGGCAAGGGCCAGCAGGCCATGGGCGACGCCAAGGACGCCGCGAAGGAAGCAATCGATCGCGCCGCGGCTGCGGCAAAGCGCGCGGCGGAGTGACGCGCGTCAGTCTGAAAGCGAAAAGACCGGCCGCGAGGCTGGTCTTTTTGTTTTGCGCTGATCTCTATCCGTCATGGCCGGGCCTGTCCCGGCCATCCACGTCTTGGCTGCACGAAGGAGAGAACGTGGATGCCCGGGACAAGCCCGGGCATGACGAAGTAGGCTCACTTCACCGCGAGCAATTCCACGTCGAACATCAAAGTCGCGTTCGGCGGGATCACGCCACCGGCGCCGCGCGCGCCATAGCCGAGCTGCGGCGGGATGATCAGCGTGCGCTTGCCGCCGACCTTCATCGTGGCAACGCCCTCGTCCCAACCGGCGATGACGCGGCCCTTGCCGATCGGAAACTCGAACGGCTCGTTACGGTCGACCGACGAGTCGAATTTCTTGCCCTTCTGGCCGTTCTCGTAGAGCCAGCCGGTGTAGTGCATCACGCAGATCTGGCCGGGCTTCGGCGAGGCGCCGGTGCCGACAACGCTATCAATGGTCTGCAAGCCTGAAGCTGTGGTCATGGGTTTTCCTGCGGTCTGGGCCGAGGCCGTGGTGGAAACGAATGTCGACACGCTGCCGATCACGGTGATCGCGAGTGCCGACATGATGGCGAGGAGTGCGCGCTGGAAACGCTGCATAAGAGACCTTCCGTTTGAGGCGGAAGGTGTCTAGCGCAACGAAGCAATCGTTTCCAGCCCTCGGGCCCCGCTTAATAGCCCAGCGCGCAGCCGTCCTTGCGCGGATCGGAACCGCCGGTGAGCGTGCCCTTGTCCCAGTCGATCCAGATCGCCTGGGCGCCGCCGAGCGGGCCGACCACGCTGGTGGTCTTGTGGCCGAGCTTCTTGAGGCCCTCGACGATATCGGCAGGCACGCTGTCCTCGAGCTGGTACTGGCCCTCGTAGTGCAGACCGCGCGGCATGTCGATCGCCTCCTGCACGTCGCAGCCATAGTCGAGGATGTTGGTCACCACGTGGGTCTGGCCGACCGGCTGGTACTGTCCGCCCATCACCGCGAACGGCATCACGGAGCGGCCGCCCTTGCTGAGGAGGCTCGGCATGATCGTGTGCAGCGGGCGCTTGCCCCCGGCGATGCAATTGGGATGGCCGGGCTGGATGCGGAAGCCGCCGGCGCGGTTCTGGAACAGCACGCCGGTCTTGTTCGAGACGATCGCCGAGCCGAAGGAATGCGCAATCGAGTTGATGAACGAGCAGACGTTGCGGTCCTTGTCGACGACCGTGATGTAGATGGTCGAGGGATTCATCGGCGGCGCGACGTTCGGCAGGTCGAGCATGCCGTCCATACGGATCTTGCTGATGTACTCGTCGGCAAAGCCCTTCGCGAGCATTTCGGCAACGTCGATCTTCATATGCTCGGGATCGGCGACATGCATCTCGCGATTCATGTAGGCGATGCGCGCGGCTTCGGCTTCGAGATGGAAGCGCTCGATGCTGAGTGGCGCGTACTTGGTCAGATCGAACCGCGACAGGATGTTGAGCATCAAGAGCGCGGTGACGCCCGGGCCGTTCGGCGGGCACTGCCAGACGTCGTAACCCTTGTAATTGGTGCCGATCGGCGTCGTCGTCTCGGTGGTGTGGGCGGCGAAATCGTCGAGCGTGTGCAGGCCGCCGATCCCCCTGAGGGTCTCGACCATGTCCTCCGCGATCGCGCCCTTGTAGAAGGCATCGCGGCCGTCCTTGGCGATCGCGCGCAGCGTCTTGCCGAGTTCGGCCTGGCGGATGACGTCGCCGGCGACCGGCGGCTTGCCGCCCGGCAGCAGGTAACGCACCGTGTTGGTGCCACCCTTCAGCTTCTCGAACTGGTTCTTCCAGTCGAAGGCGATGCGCGGGGCAACGACGTAGCCTTCTTCCGCGGCCTTGATCGCGGGCTGGAGCAGGCGGTCGAAGCCGAACTTGCCGTGATCGCGCAGCACGGTCGCGAAGGCGTCGATCACGCCCGGGATCGAGACCGCATGCGCCGAGGTCAGCGGCACGGAATTGATCTTGCGCTCGAGATACCAGTCGGCGTTCGCCGCCTTCGGGGCCCGGCCGGAGCCGTTATAGGCGATGATATTGCCCTCGCCACGCGGCTGGATCAGCGCAAAGCAATCGCCGCCGATGCCGGTCGATTGCGGCTCGATCACGCCGAGCAGCGCCGAACCCGCCACCGCCGCATCCACCGCCGTACCGCCCTCGCGCAGCACCTCGATCGCGGCCAGGGAGGCCTGCGGATGCGAGGTCGCGACCATCGCGTTGGTGGCGTGGACGGTGGACCTGCCGGGGAAATGGAAGTTTCTCATCGAAGTTCTGCTCTCTCAGGGCTCTCTTGGGGGGCTCTCTTGGGCCGTCGACGCGGAGGGCGCGCAGTCTCGGAAAAACCGGCTCGGAAAAACCGGGCCTACATGACACATTCCGGCCCGCCGGGGCAATGCTGGCATACCAGCGAAATAGCTGCCATCCGCTGGGCGTATAGACCTTTTGCCGTCCGGAGCCATGCGGGTTTTCTGGGCGGCGGCCGCCTGCTAAACGAGCCGCCATGATCCACAAGGTCGCCGCCTTTTACCAATTCGCCGCCCTGCCCGATTACCGCGCGCTGCGCGAGCCGTTGCGCGCGTTCTGCGCTGGCCTTGCGCTCAAGGGCAGCGTGCTGCTCGCCCAGGAAGGTATCAACGGCACGATTGCGGGTGCGCCCGAGGCGATCGACGCCTTCGTCCAAGAGCTAGCCCACGGCGCCCTGTTCGGCGGCCGGCTGAACAATCTCGAGCTGAAATTCTCGAGTGCCGAAGCAATGCCGTTCGGCCGGCTCAAGGTGCGGCTGAAGAAGGAGATCGTCACGCTCGGCGACGAGGCCGCGGATCCGACGCGGCAGGTCGGCACTTATGTCGAGGCTGCCGAATGGAACGCACTGATCGCAGCACCCGACACGCTGGTGCTCGACACCCGCAACGCCTTCGAGGTCGCGATGGGCACGTTCGAGGGCGCGGTCGATCCTGGCATCAGGAGTTTCGGGCAGTTCAAGGATTTTACTGCAAAGCAGCTCGATCCGGCGAAGCACCGCAGGATCGCGATGTTCTGCACCGGCGGCATCCGCTGCGAGAAGGCGAGCGCGCATCTGCTCGCGCGCGGCTTTGCCGAGGTCTATCACCTCAAGGGCGGTATCCTCAAATATCTCGAAGAGGTGCCGGAGGCGCAGAGCCGCTGGCGCGGTGAATGTTTTGTATTCGACGAGCGCGTCGCACTTGGTCATGGCTTGCGCGAACGGGGCCTACGCGAACAGGAATTGGGGCACGACCGTGACGAGTGACATCAAGGCGCTGGGCGAACGGATCGACACGCTGGAGACACGCATCGCCTATCAGGACGATACGATCGAGACGCTCAACCAGACGATCACCGCGCAGTGGAAGCAGATCGACGCGCTGACGCGGAAGATCGCGGAGCTCGGCGAGCGACTTCAGGAAGCCGAGACGAATGCGCCGGGGCCCGCCAACGAGCCCCCGCCGCATTATTGAGGATGATGAGCTACAGCCCTGACGCCTTCGGCAGCAGGCTCGCCACCTCGACCGACATCATCAGGCGGTCGCGCCCACCCTGCTTCGCCGCATAGAGCGCCTGATCGGCGGCCTCAACGAGCGAGCCCACGCCGGCGGTGCGTTCCAGCGCAGGCCGGCAGGCCGCGCCGCCGAGCGAAGCGGTGACGCAACCCGACGCGTGATTGGTGCTGTGGACGAGACCCGCCTCACGGATCGCCCGGCGGATCCGCTCGCCGATCCGCGAGCAGCCGGCGGCATCGGTGTTCGGCAGCAGCATAGCGAATTCCTCGCCACCGTAGCGCGCAGCCAGATCTCCGGCGCGCTGCATCTCGGCCGCGATGACCTTCGCCACCACGCGCAGACAGGCATCGCCCGCGGGATGGCCGTATTCGTCGTTGTAGGCCTTGAAGTGGTCGACGTCGATCATCAGCAAAGCGAGGCTGGAGCGGTCGCGGTAGGCGCGCGCCCATTCCTCCTTCAACCGTTCGTCGAAGCGGCGGCGGTTGGCGAGCCCGGTGAGGCTGTCCTCGATCGCGAGCGTCTCGAGCCTGGTCTCCAGCTTCTTCTGCTCGGTGATGTCGCGCGAGATCGCGACCACCCCGTCGACACTGCCGTTTTCCTTGCGCGTCACCCGCATGGTCGATTCGAGCCAGACTTCCGAGTTTTGCCGGTGCGCGTTGCGATAGGTGACGCGCGCCTCGTCCTTTTCACCACGCTTCATGGCATCGACGAGCGCCTGGACCTGCGGCCGATCATCCGCATGGATGCCGGCGAGCGCCGGCGTTCCGATCAGCTGATTGGGCCGCCAGCCGACGACGCGGACTGACGAGGGCGAGACATAGCGGAGCCGCTCGTCGAGCCCGATGCGGGTCACCATGTCGCTGGAGCCTTCCGCGAGCAGGCGGAAATGCGCCTCTTTCTCCACCAGGGCCGCGGCCATGCGCTGGCCCCGCTGCAACTGCCGCACCAGCACCGCGCCGATGACCGCAATCAGCACGACCAGCGCGAGCACATAGAGCATGCGGGAGATCGCCGCGGCGCGCCAGGGCGCCAGCAGCTCGGCCTTGTCGACCGTGGCAAGCAGGACGAGCGGATAACGGCCAGAGCGCTTGAAGAAACTAACGCGCTCGGCGCCATCCAGCGGCGATTTGAAGTGATAGGCGCCGGCCGATTTTTGCAGGTTGGCGTCGCGGAACATCGGGGTGTCAGCGACGCTGCGGCCGACGAATTTATCGTTGCCGGGGTTGCGCGCGATGATCAGGCCGTCGGCATACATCAGCGCAACGGAGCTGTTACGGCCGATCTCGAATTGCTCATAGAAGTGTGAAAGATATTTCGAGCTGATGGCCGCGAGCACGACACCGCCAAAGCTGCCGTCCAGCTTGTTGAAGCGGCGCGACAAAGTGACCACCCATTCGCCGTCGAGCAGGCTCTTAACGGGGCGGCCGACATAGGGCTCGCGCTTCGGTGAAAGCTGGTGATGACGGAAGAACGCGTCGTCGCTGAGCGTCGAGCTGATGGTGCCCGGCGAGGTCAGCCAATTGCCCTGGTCGTCGATGATGGCAAGGCTGTGCACGCGCTCCATCGCCTTCTTGCGCGCCTCCAAGAGGGTGCGCAGCTTGGCGATCGTGGCGGGTTCGGCGCCGTCCATCTCCAGCCGGCTGACGACGCCGACGACACCGGAATCCAGAAGGTCGAGGCTGTCCTCCGCATGCTGCGTCAGCGAGCGCGCAACATTCGCCATCTCGGTCTCGGCGCCCTTGAGCACGGCATCGCGCGCGGCCCATTCCCGCCAGCCGCTGACGCCGAGGATGGTCGCACAAGTGAGCACGACGAACGCCGCCGCGCGCAACGGCAGGCGGCTCCATCCGGCTCTTTGTGAGGCGACGGTCATGCGGCAGAAGTCTCCGATCGCCGGAACTTCCACCGCTTCTGTTATTGAACCCTGAAACGCTTGCCGACATTCGCAGCGTTATGCGGGTTTTCCCGTACTCCTACGGACTGGAGCGTCGCTGGATCGCTAACAATGCGTTAGCGACCCTATCGGAAACCGAGCGCCGCGGCGCTCGTTGAACGTCGGCCTTAGCTGAAGATCGACTTAACCTTGTCCCACAGCGAGGGACTGTCGGCATCCGCATCGGCCTTCGATGGTGTCGGCTGTGCAGCGCTGACGGGATCGGACGCAGGGAAACTGTCCTCCAGCCCGGCTTCAAGCCTGGTATGGCGATCGGCGGCCAGCGTCTTGCCAAGATCATCAGCGTGCTTGTCGTGCGGTGCGGGATTGAATGTCTCAGCCATGGAGTCCTCCTCGATTGGGAGGTCAACGCGGCGCATTTGCGCTGGTTCCACTGTTCCGCTCCGGCTCCCGGCAGTGTATCAGGAACCTCAATCTTGATAGGACCGTCCGTGCCCCAGTCTGCGACAAAGCCCTTCATCGACGTGCTCTCCGGCCAGCGCCAGGCTACCCCGCCCATGTGGATGATGCGGCAGGCCGGGCGCTATCTGCCGGAATATCGAGAGGTGCGGGCCAAGGCCGGCGGCTTCCTCGATCTCTGCTTCAACCCGGAGCTTGCCGCCGAAGTGACACTGCAGCCGATCCGCAGGTTCGGCTTCGATGCAGCGATCATCTTCTCCGACATCCTGGTGATCCCCTATGCGCTCGGCCGTTCCGTGCGGTTCGAGGTTGGCGAGGGTCCGCGGCTGGAGCCGCTGGATGATCCCGCAAAAGTCGCGACACTCGCCGCACACGCCGACTTCGGCAAGCTCAAGCCAGTGTTCGAGGCGCTCAGAATCGTGCGCGCTGCGCTCGATCCCAAGACCGCACTGATCGGCTTCTGCGGGGCGCCATGGACGGTGGCGACCTACATGGTCGCCGGCCAAGGCACGCCCGACCAGGCGCCGGCGCGGATGATGGCCTACCGGCATCCGGAGGCGTTTGCGAAAATCATCGACGTGCTCGTGGAGAACTCGATCGCATATCTGCTGGCGCAACTCGCGGCCGGCGCCGATGCGTTGCAGATCTTCGACACCTGGGCCGGCGTGCTGCCGCCGGCCGAGTTCGCGCGCTGGTCGGTCGAGCCGACCCGGCGCATCGTCGAAGGCGTGCGCGCAAAGGTGCCCAATGCGAAGATCATCGGTTTTCCGCGCGGGGCCGGCGCGCAACTGCCGGGTTATGTCGAAGCGACCGGCGTCAATGCCGTCAGCATCGACTGGACTGCCGAGCCGGCCTTCATCCGCGAGCGCGTGCAGAGCCGCGTCGCCGTGCAGGGTAATCTCGATCCGCTGGTGCTGATCACGGGCGGCGCGGCGCTCGACCGCGCAGTGGACAACGTGCTGGCGAACTTTGCGCAAGGGCGCTTCATCTTCAATCTCGGCCACGGCATCCAGCCGGAGACGCCGATCGCCCATGTCGAGCAGATGCTGAAGCGCGTGCGGGGCTAATTTGTTGCGTCCCGGAGGGGAGCGGAAACAAAAACCGCGAAAACAACCCCATGCACAGTACAGAGACCACGCCCGATCAATGACTTAGAGGGCACTGAAATCTGATGCGCAGTCATCGCACTAGATTGCGCCAACGTTTGACACGTCGGGCAAAACAGGAGCAGGATAGCATCATCCCGCCGATTGCGATTTCACAGGCCAGCTAGCGCGGCCGGCTGCGCTCGATGATCTCGGCGGCGCCCTTCGTCAGCAGATCCAGTCCCACCGCACGGCCGAGCTCGCGCGGGCGGTGGGCGGGGCCCGTGTGCGAGGCTTCGATGATGGTGTTGCCGGAGAGATCGAGCACGGACGCCGTCAGCGACATCTGATCGCCTGCGATGGTCGAAAAACCCGCCACCGGCGAATTGCAATGGCCGTTGAGCACCCACAGCACCTCGCGCTCGGCATCGGCAGAAGCGCGCGCAGAGGGATCGTCGATCGATGCCAGGATCTGCCGCGTCTGCCAGTCCTGAGCCGCGCATTCCACCGCGACGATGCCCTGCCCTGCCGCGGGCAGCATCTCCGCCGCGGAGAATTCATAGGCGATACGGTGCGAGAGGCCGACGCGGTCAAGACCGGAACGCGCCATGATCAGCGCATCGGCAGGACCAACCGCGCCACCATCCGGCAACTTCTGCTTCTCGCCATTGTCGAGTTTTCGCACGCGGGTGTCAGCGGCGCCGCGGAAGTGGATCACTTCGACATCAGGAAACAGCCGCCGCGCATAGGCGGCGCGGCGCACGGCGTTGGTGCCGATCTTGAAACCCTTGCCGCGGGACTGGCGCAGCGCTTCCAGCGTCACCCCATCGCGCAGCACCAGCGCGTCACTCGGGGGATCGCGCGATAGCGTAGCGCCGATGACGAGGCCGGGCGTGTCCTCATTGCCGGGCATGTCCTTCAGCGAATGCATCGCGGCCTGCAATTCGCCGGAGAGCACGGCAGCGCGGATCTGCGCCACGAAGGCGCCGCCCTTGCCGCCATGCGGCAGCAGCTTGCTGGTCTGATCGAGATCGCCCGTGGTGTCGAACTTGACGATCTCGACATCGAGATCGGGCATGGCGGCGGTCAGGCGGCGCGCAATCTCTTCCGTCTGCGCCAGCGCCATCGCGCTCTTGCGTGTGCCGATCTTCAGTCGCGTAGCCAAGTCGAATGTCCTTTCAGCGCAATGTTTATCGCGCATCCTCCAATATCATGTCGGAGGCCTTTTCGGCGATCATGATGATCGGCGCGTTGGTATTCCCCGACACGAGGTCCGGCATGATCGAACCGTCGACGATGCGAAGGCCTTCGAGCCCCCTCACCTTCAGCCGCTGGTCCACCACCGCCAGCGCGTCATTGCCCATACGACAGGTCGAGGTCGGATGGTAGATGGTGCTGCCGCGCTCACGGCAATAATCCAGAATCTCGGCGTCCGTGGATACCTTCGCGCCAGGATCGTACTCGCTGACCACGAACGGCTTCAGCGCCGGTGCATTCAGGATCTTGCGCAGGATCTTCAGACCTTCGACGTTAGTGGTGCGATCGGTCTCGGTCGACATGTAGTTGATGCGGATCTCCGGCGGCACGGTCGGGTCCGCACTCCGGATGCGCAAGGTCCCGCGGCTTTCGGGCCGGAGCTGGCACACCGACGCCGTGAACCCGGAAAAATCATGCAGCTTCTCCCCCATCTTGTCGGTCGAGAACGGCAGGAAGTGCACCTGGATGTCGGGCGAGGCCAGCCGCGGACTGGTCTTGAAGAAGGCGCCGGCCGTGCCGGCCGCGATCGTCAGCCAACCCTTCCGGAACAGCGCATAGCGCGCACCGGCCAACGTGCGGCGGAACGGATGATTGACGGTGTCGTTGAGCGTGATCTTCTGCGAGCAACGCATCACGATGCGGACCTGCATGTGGTCCTGGAGATCGTGGCCGACGCCCGGCGCGTCCAGCACGACATCGATGCCGTGCTTGCGCAAGAGCTCGGCAGGGCCGACGCCGGAGAGCTGAAGAAGCTGCGGCGAATTGTAGGCACCGCTCGACAGCACGACCTCCCTGCGCGCGCGGGCGCGACGCACGGTTGCGCCTTGCCGGTATTCGACGCCGACCGCGCGGCGGCCCTCGAACAGCACGCGCTGGCCGAGCGCCTCCGTCTCGACCTTGAGATTGCTGCGCGTCTTCGCGGGTCCGAGATAGGCCACGGCCGTCGAGGCACGGCGGCCGTTCCGCGTCGTGGTCTGGAACAGGCCGACGCCTTCCTGCGTGGCGCCGTTGAAGTCAGGGTTATAGGGCAGACCGGTCTCGACCGCGGCATCCATGAAAGCCTTCGACAGCGGATCGGTCACGACCATGTTGGAGACCGGCAGCGGTCCGCCGCTGCCGTGATATTGATCGGCGCCGCGCGCCTGGTTCTCGGCCTTCTTGAAATAGGGCAGCACGTCGTCATAGCCCCAGCCGGCATTGCCGTGCTGGCGCCAGCGATCGTAATCCTCGTGCTGGCCGCGGACATAAAGCAGGCCGTTGATCGAGCTCGATCCGCCCAGCGTTTTGCCGCGCGGCTGGAACACCTGGCGCCCCTTCAGTTCAGGCTCCGGCTCGGTCTGGTACATCCAGTTGACGGTCTTCTCCTTGAACAGTTTTCCGTAGCCGAGCGGCACGTGGATCCAGATGTTGGAATCCTTAGGTCCCGCCTCGAGCAGCAGCACGCTGTGCTTGCCGTTCGCAGAGAGCCTGTTGGCGAGCACGCAGCCGGCAGAGCCGGCGCCGACGATGATGTAGTCGAACTCGGGATCGGACGGCGCGAGGGAGGAATTTGCGTTCATGCGCTGCTGTTCTTCTTGTTGGTGGGCGTTTCCGGTTCGTCACTAGCCCGTCTTATTCGTAAGAGTGCGCCTGAGGGGTAAAGCGCTGATGCGGCGTAGGATTCGGTTGCGAAGCCAACCCCATCACCTCCAACCGCGAACGCCACGCCCGC
>NZ_JASAUS010000064.1:0-46510 GCF_029953005.1 Bradyrhizobium sp. Mp27
GTCTCAAAAGTTCTTCTGGAGTGATCATCGATGGTGTCCACCTCGTTCATGGTGGACACCTCATCCCATCCCCGCGCTCAACTGCATAGGTGCGTAGAAAGGAGCGCTTACGGTTGTCTTGGCCCGCTGCACTTCGTGCGGGTGACGACGATCGCCACGCCGATTTGACTTGCGAACATAGGTGACGAGTGCCTCGGGGTTCTCGAGCTTGATCTTCAGCGCCGCGACCAATGCGTCCTCGGCTTCGATCGTGAGCACCTTGGCACGCACCCCGAGCTTCAACCCGACAGTATATGACGTCATGGCAGACTCCACGGGTCCAGGCTTCCACCGTACCTCAATCGGCGTCCCTTCGGAACAGCCCTGCTCGACACATCCCCTTTCGCCGCCGAACCAAACCGGATCACGACCGCTCTATCAGGATCGGTGAGCCGAGCTCTTCGAAATGAAAGAGCTGAAAGACCCGCTGGCCGTTGAAGTCGAGCACTCTCAAATCATCGGTCTCGTGCAGATTGCTTTCGACCGCGTGAAAGTGCCCGCCGTAGCGCTCTCTGGCGAGCGACAAGGGAACCTCGAACGCGACGAACTTGCCGATGCCTTTTTGCCTGAGCACCCCCAGGAGCTTCTGGTCGTCCAGGGACTGGTGCGAGGTGAGAATGAGCAGCGGACCGCTCGCCGTGAGCAGCAGAAGCGATTTCATTGGATCCTCCTTTGCGCCCCTCCCTACCTGATCTTCGCCATGACTCCTTCAGGCGCTCCAGCTCCGTACGAACCTGCGCCTCCACGGCGTCTTGCAATGCGAGTATGCTCCTGCTGGACAATTCTGCGGAGGCCTTTCTGTCCGGATTCTGCTTCCAATCCCGGATGGCCTGCTTGGTGGCCCTTTAGGCCTCCGACGTCGTCTTAACGTACTCCTTCATGTAGGCGTCGGCCATTGAGCATGTCTGGCACTCCTGGGCCGCGGCCGGACCCGAAAGAAGCAGGGCGAGTGTCTCGGTAGAGACCCTCATGGCGCTTCCTCCCGCGATGGCACAGCACGTCGCAGGGATGCCCCGGGGAGCAGCGCCCGGCGGCTTCAGCAACCGTAACCCGCCATAAATTCTCCTTCGCGCGCGCGTTGTGTTGGACAACGGTGAGGCCTATCCTTCCGACGATCGGACTGCCGCACTCCCATTGACGCCCGACTGGATGGAGCGCGCATCGGTGCCTGAAGCGAACGACCCCAAGCCTGATACCGGCAAGCCTGAGGCCCCCAAGCCTGATACCCAAAAGCCTGAGGCCGCCAAGCCGGACGAGGTGCGCGCCGATGGCGGGCTGGCGCGGGCCTATGACCAGATCAAGAGCGCAGAGGAAGAGCTTGCGCGGCTGGACCGGCTGGTTTCCGGAATGGAACGCGGCAACGAAGCCCCGCGGACCTCGCAGGCAAGCGCCGGTGCGAAGGCAGCCGAGGGTCCCAAGGACAAGGTGCCGGCACCGGTTAGCAAGGTGGGCAATCAAGGCCTGAAGGGAGATCGGACCATGCTGCGTGCCTTGGTTGGCCTCGTGCTGGCGATCGGCCTTCTCGGTGCCGCCTTCGCTTCGCAATATCGCGATGAGGCCAAGTCGATGACCAAGTCCATCATGGCGCGATGGGCTCCGCCGGCCGCGAGCGAGCCCTCGAAAGCTTCCGTGGTCGAAAGTCCGGCGCAGCCGCCGGCCGTGCAACTGGCTGCTGCGGATGGGCCCACTCCGGTGCCCGCCCCGCCGCTCGGCAAGGAAACGGAAAGCGCTCCAAGAGCTGAAGCTCCAAAAGCTGACGCTGCAAGACCTGAGGCTGCAAGACCTGACGCGCCAAGGACTGGCGCCACGGCGCCTGACCCGTCATCGTCCGATCTCGCGCAATCGCTCAAGACCATCACCGGCGAGCTTGCGAGCATCAACGGAAAGCTCGAGCAACTGAAAAGCCGCAACGAGCAGGTGCTGCGCGAGCAGGCCGACACCATTCAACAGCTCAAGGCGGCGCAGGAGAAGGATGCGACGGACAATGCGCGCCTCGCCGCGCAGGTCCAGGCGCTGCAAACGCAACTGACGACGTCATCCGCGCCTGCACCCGCGAAACCGGTCGTGCGGAGCGCGACGAGCAACGAGACGGCTGCGCCTGCACGGCCGCACGTGCAAGCGGCCGCACCCCGGCGGCCCAGGCCGCCGCCGCCGCGAGGACGCTGGATGCCCCCGCCCTATATGGGCGACCCCTACGGCGATCCGGATTGGTGAGCCGTCAAGAGCTTTGGTGCCAAGAGCCTTGGTGCTATGCTCCGCGGCGATCGGCCGGCAGGCCCTCGGCCACATCTGCGCGACCTCACGACGGGCCTCGGCATGAAGGAGCGAGCCCATGACCAGGCACCTTTCACGCGTCCTGTTGGCCCCCATGATGCTTCTGTTTGCAGTCTGCACGGCCAGCGCCGCAGACGGCTGCGGCACCGGTTGCCACGCCACCGTTTCCGGCGCGTGCGTGGTCGATGGCTGGGCAACGGGTGCGCGGGTCTGGAATCAATGTCCGACCACGTCGCGTTCGCGTCCGCCTTGCGGCGGTTCGGATTACGTCTGGGACTCTCGCAAACGAGCTTGTTTCCCGTCCACGCGCGATTGGCTTTGAAGCCCAGCCCGCAGGATGGGGGCGCGAGCGCTTATCCATCCTGCGAACTGCGCTCTACGCCCGCCTCACCGTACCTCGTACACCGACACCTTGGCTTCGATCCCGGTCGGCTCGAGCTCTTCCGTCGCGAGCTCCTCGCTGCAGTACTCGCCGACCGAGACGTCCTTCATCCTGCGCTTGACCTGCTCGCACGTCTTGCGGACGTCTTCGGTGAAGAGCGCGCATTCCTCGATGCGCTTGAAGATCTTCCGCCCCTCTTCGCGATACCCCGCTGCCGTCTCGCGCATGAAGGCGATCGCATCATGGACCTGGGCTGTCAGCGCCTCGCATTTTCGCGCGGCATCGATCAGCTCGGCGCCCATGGCCTCGATCTCCTTTGCAGCGGACTCATAGTCACGAATGACCGCCTCAGCACTGAGCGCGCCCACCCGCGTGACCCCCTCGGTGTGCTCGACGTAATCGGGCAGCGCAATTGAAGCAATCGAGCTTCCCGTGCGCACCGATGCAATGTCCGCCTCGAGCTGGACCAGGTTTACTCCTTCACGTCTGCGCAATTGTTCGACACTTGCCATGATTGACCCTCCCAATACGCTCCCCGTACCCCAAACGGCACTGAGTGTATTACGTGGAAAAGCGGCCTTCTAATCAGATATGCAGTTGACAGTCGCAGCTTTGCCATTTTTATGCAGCTGCCGTCGCGGCACGCAATGATAATGGATGTCATCAGCGCTCAACCTCTCCTAGTTGCGGTGTCGAATTGCGGTGACGGTGCACCCAACTCCCAGAGGATCGGGACGAATCGTTGCAGTGATCCCCCCACACGATCCATAGGATGAGTGGAGCGAATCGATACCCATCAACTTCGTCAGGTGATGGATTTCGCAAAGCCTCAACTCATCCACGCGCTCCCGCCAGATCCATGCCACGAAAAAGCAAACGCCTCCTCCCCCGCCTTCGCAGCGTCCGGCGGGGCGCCCGGTGGGTGCGAAAGAGGTTCGCGCGAGCACCGCGGATGGTTCGGATCGCGGGCAGCGTGGCGATCCTGCTTGCGGTCGCAGCGCTTGTGAACATCGTCTATCACGTCATCCGCAAGCCGACCGAGCTGTTCGTCCTCGTCGGCAACGCGCTCGACAAGGAGCCGGCCGAGAACTGGCGGCAATACGGGCCGCTGTTCCGCACCTATTCCACCGCGACGATCACGCCCGAATTGCTGGCCGCGCTGGCGCAGGTCGAAAGTTCGGGCAATCCGGTGGCGCGCACCTACTGGCGCTGGCGTCTGAGCCTCAATCCGCTCGCGATCTACCGGCCCGCCTCCAGCGCCGTCGGCCTCTACCAGATGACCGATCCGGCTTTCGCCGACGCCGCACGGTTCTGTGTCCGCGGCAACGCGGTCACGGAGACCGGCTGCGGGTTCACGGGCCTCTACACCCGCGCGATCCCGAGCCACGCCATCGAGCTGGCATCGGTGTATCTGGACCGCAACGTGGCTGACGTTCTTGCCCGCGCAGGCGATGTGAAGGCGAACGCGCAGCAGAAGCAGGATCTGGCCGCCTTCATCCATCTCTGCGGCGCCGGCCCCGCCACGGCCTACGCGCGTCGCAAGTTTCAGATGATCGCCGACGAGCGCTGCGGCGATCACTCGGTTGCAAGCTATATCGCCAGGGTCAACGCGATGAAGCGGCAGTTCCTGCGACTATCGGCGGATGACCCGTAGGGTGGGTTTGCCTGCGGCTGCGCGAAGCGCAGTGCACCAGCCTAGACATTCATTGTCGCGAGGGGGCGTGCTTCAGCGGGCTGGCCGGCGCTTTGAGGCGCGTTGATATCCTTCCAACACTCATCGCTTTGATGGACTGCGAGAATGTTGATGTCGAGAGCCATGAACCGGTAGCCGTTGTCCTTGAGCCATTGCTCGAGTTGCCGGTTATCCGTCTTGATTTTTTCGATCAGGAGGATCGGGCGGTACTTCTTGATTGTCTCCCGAGCACCCGCAAGGGCCTCCATCTCCATGCCCTCGATATCGATCTTGATGAAGTCGACTCGCGGCAAGTTGAGCTCGTCCAGCGTCATTTTTCGGATGAGGACGGTGTTGTTGGTATAGTCGATCGGCTGACCGATGAATTCGTTACTCGGGCGCTGCCGCAATTCCAGGCTGCCGAAGCTGGAAGGCGCAAAATAGTTTGGATGTGGAATTTTCATCGTGCCGGATTCGGAGGAAACGGCACCATGCACCGCCAACGCATTGAAGCAGTTGTTGATGGCAATGTTACCCGCCAGAGCATAGTAGATCCGTTCCTGGGCTTCGATCGCAACCACCGAACCCCAGCCCGTCATCAACGAGGCCCATTCGATCGTGTGGACGCCGATATTCGCGCCACAGTCGATGGCGACCACCCCGTCACCGTGGTACCGCCGTCGTAAGGCCAGCAGTTCGAGAGCTATCTTGACCTCGACTGGATCGAAGGCAGCCGTTTCGAGGATCTGAAACCCCACGCCGTAGCCGCGGTCGGGAGCGACCATGCGATAGTCGAAGCGATTGACGATCATCGTTCCATGGTTGGACGAGGCCATGACAAAGGCCAGCTTTTGCCCCGCGATCGGCATTGCAGAATCTCCTCTAACTCGGAGATGCCACTATCCCAACGCGCGCTTATGCGAAGCTTGTCACGACAACGGCGCAACCAGTGCCTTGACCAGTGTCTTGCCAGCCGCGAAGATCATGCGTTTTCGCAAAGGCTCAACCCATCCTTGTAGGAGCGTGCTTTCCGCCGCGCGCTTGCGCCCTACCTGATCTTCACCAGGCACTCCTTCAACCGCTCCAACTCCGAACGAACCTGCGCTTCCATCGCGTCCTGCAATGCGAGTATGCCCCTGCTGGACAATTCGGCGGAGGCCTTTCGGTCCAGATTCTGCTTCCAGTCCCGGATTGCTTGCTTCGTGGCCCTTTGGGCCTCCGACGTCGCCTTGAGGTACTCCTTCATGCAGGCGTCGGCCATTGAGCATGTCTGGCACTCCTGGGCGGCGGCCGGGCTCGAAAGAAGCAGGGCGAGTATCGCGGTAACGACTCTCATGCTGATTCCTCCCGCCCAGGAGCATAGCACGTCTCGGGGATGCCTCGAGGAGCAGCACGTAGGATGGGAGAAGCGCTTGCGAAACCCATCGTGCCGCGACAGCTATCGATGGGTTTCGCTTCCCGTCTATTCCGCTCCGCGTCCGTCGGCGGCCTTTACCACCA
Source organism: Bradyrhizobium sp. Mp27 (assembly GCF_029953005.1). Taxonomy (NCBI): domain Bacteria; kingdom Pseudomonadati; phylum Pseudomonadota; class Alphaproteobacteria; order Hyphomicrobiales; family Nitrobacteraceae; genus Bradyrhizobium; species Bradyrhizobium sp. Mp27. The sequence goes on from NZ_JASAUS010000064.1 coordinate 5,868, forward strand.
GTACGGCCACCGCCATCCCTCATAGCGAACCCATGACGACACATAGGGCGGGCCGTTCGGATCGACCCGGTCGTCTTCAGGGCGATAACGATATCGTGGAACAATGTAGTAATCCCACGGCGTTGGCCTGAGCACGGGCGCCGTGACGATAAGCCTCTGCTGTGGTTCGCGAACCACCTGGGCCTTCCGCGTCCGGGCTTCAGCGCCTGATATCCCGAGGTTGCACAGCACCAGGGCCGTTCCGAGCGCACACGCGGCGGTGATGATCTTCATGCGTTGGTCTCCTTCCCTGGAAGAGTGCAAAAGGACGCAAGGCAAGGCAAGCTAAATTCGCTCGCGCTACGTGCGCGCGCGGCGCAGAGCCTCCTCGAGCTTTTTCCTTTGCTTGTCCCACCGGCCCTGCTCGGCCTCGACGCGTTCGTCGAGCGCGGCCCGCTCGGCTTCGATCGCCTCCGCCTTCGCGTCGTGCTCCCGCCTCGCATTGTCCAGCGCCGCCTGGGCTGCGGCGACCGCCTTGCCGCGGCTTGCGCGCTGCTTAGCGCGCTCCTTGGCGAGGGCGGCCTCTTCCTTGCGTCGCTCGGCGTCTCGCCGCCGCTCTTCCTTCTCGAACGCCGCGGCTGCTTTGCGCGCGTCTTGATCGTCAATCTTGCGTGACTGTTTTGTTGCGCCCTTGGCCGGACGCTGCTTCGACTTGGATTTGGACTCGGGCTTGGGCTTGGACTTGGATTTGGATTTTGGCTTGGCCTCACCGTCGGCGAGATCGGTCGGCAGCGCGGCGCTCTCGGTGAACGGACCGCCGGAGCCGACCGGACGCCGGAGCACGACGCCCGGACTTGCCATGGTCGCCGCGACGATGTCGGGGTCGTCGGTCTCCTTCGCAGCGCCCTGATGGAAGAGGTTGGAGCTGGCGCCCCAGGCCTCCAGCGCCGCCTTCATCGAGGGTGCGGCGACCGCCTGGTCGTAGAAGCCGAGCGAGGTCTGGTAGGTCTTCAGTTTTCTTTGCGGTTTTCTTGTCGCTTCACTTTTCAGATTTTTCGGCATCTCGCCCCGCGGCCCCGGCGAAGCACCTCTCCCTCGCACCGGCGCCACCATGCCATATTGCCCCTGTTTTGCCCGACGAGTCAAATTTTATTCGGGATCGCCGAAATCGACACAAGGCAAGCGACGACCGGGATTGCCGGCGGATCGACACATTATACGGTCTCGCAGACCCCTGAAATCATGCGTGTTTTCTACGGTGCATGAGGTTGTTTTCGACATTTTTGTTGGCCGAACGGTTCCGCGAGGTGTCCCCCTACGCCGCGTCGACGTCCTCAGGCGCCGGACCTGCGACGAGCCCGTCGAGACCGACCATCAGCAAATCAGCGATGTGCATCAGCTGGTAAAGCGGAATGTCCGCCTCGCCATTCTCGGCCAGCGCCAGAAAGGCGGGCGTGACGCCGATGCGCTCGGCGAGCTGGGCTTCGGTGTAGCCGCGAGTCTCGCGCGCCGCTCTGACGCGCGCGCCGATCCCGAGCCGGTGCCGGGACTGCTCATCCGCCGTCATCATGACGGCCTGCTCGTCAGGGCTCGCATAACCCTCGCCGAACGCGCTGCCGATCAGTCTGCCCTTGCGCCAGGCGACGCGGCAGTCCTTGCGCAGTCCGCTGCTGAAGACCAGCGTGAACTGCTCGGCCACCCATAGCGACGAGTTGAGCTGCAGGCGGGCGCCGGTGCCGGAGACATCGCGGATCGTGCAGGGCACGCTGACGAGGCTGCCGGTGCCGTTGTCGAACTCGACAATCCCGGTTCGCAACGTCTGATGTCTGGCAGCGGCACGATGCTCGCTCATGACCTGGACTCCCAAAGCTTGCGGCAGCGTTGAACGGCGTAGCCGACGCATCCGTATGATCAGGACATGGATACCGCGGAATTTTTCCCGAACTCCTAAGGCTCCGGCACTTCAACCGGGACCGCACGCCATGGTAAAGGATTTGCTCCCAATCCATCTTTTTCGGCGGAATGTGCGCGGCGCGCCCGTGAGAGCGTTTTCGAGCGAAGTGGATACAGGCTCGCGTAAAGAAAACGCGCCAAAACAAAAACCTGGAGCCTTCCCCGTTCCGATTGCATCGGAACGGGAGAGGCTTTGGGGGTAATGAGGCAAGCAATGACCGAACCGATGAAATGCCCGAACTGCCAGTCGGAGCACGCCTATCAGGACCGCGATCTCTGGGTTTGTCCGGAATGCGCCAATGAATGGAGCGCTGGGGGCGATGCGGCCGCGAAGGCTCCGCAGGAGGCCGGCGAGCGCGATGCGCATGGCAATGCGCTCGCCGATGGCGACAGCGTCATCGTGATGAAGGACCTCAAGGTCAAGGGGGCATCATCGGTCGTCAAGGGCGGCACCAAGGTCAGGAACATCCGCCTCCAGGACGCCACCGACGGCCACAACATCGCCTGCAAGATCGACGGCATCGGCGCGATGAATTTGAAATCGGAGTTCGTGAAGAAGGCGTAAGCTGCCCGCGTCCGCTCGAGCTATTCCTCCAGCAGCGCGTCATACCCCTTCGCGCTGAATGCCAGCAGACAAAATCCGTGCCCGAACGGATCGGCCAGCATCGCGATCCGGCCATAGGGCGCATCGCAGGCGGGCGCCTCGAGGATCGCACCGGCGGCAAGTGCGCGCGCGACAGCGGCATCGACATCGTCGACGACGACGTCGATATGCAGCGGCGTCCAGTGCCGCTCGTAGCGGCGGCGGTCGCTGCCCGCGCCCGGTGTGCCGGCCTGCTTGGTCAGAAGATACAGCGGCGCGGGCCAGCCCAGCAGCTCGACGACGTCGGTGCCGAAGCGGCGGCCGACCGTGAGGCCGAAGGCGGCGGTGTAGAAGGTGGTCGCTTGCGCTGCGTCGGGAACGTCGATGTTGAGCAGGATGGTCATGACGGGGGCAGCGTAACCCGGACGGAGCGGACGCATAATCCGGAATGTTGCCGCACCTTTCGGTCCCGGACTTCGGTTCCGCTCCAGGCTAGTCGATCACCGCTGCCGCTGCGCCAGATAGAACCCGCACAGCACCGTGACCAGACCCGCCACCTGCAACATCGTCGGCGGCTCGCCGAGCAGCAGCCAGCCGACCAGGAGCGTCAGCGCCGGCACGCAGGCCGGGATCACCGCGGCGCGGGCGACGCCGAGGCGCTGGACCGAGACGGCGAACAGATAAAGCGCGGCGGGGCCGGCGAGCACGCCCTGCGCCAGCGCCTGAATGGCATTCTCGGTCACGCCGATCGCCACGACATGGGCGAAACCGACGGTGGCGAGATAGATCGGCAACAGCAGCAGCGACAGCACGTTGATGACGAGCGCGGCCGACACGGCGGAGACGCGCCAGTGACGCAGCAGCGCGCCAAAACCGGCGAACATGAATCCGGTGAGCACGAAGGTCAGATCGCCGAGCACGCCGTCGGCTCCGATATGCCCGATCGATTCCGCGCCGATCACGCAGAGGCCGCCGACGATGACCAGGGCGCCGGCAAGGCGCGACGCGGAGATGTGCTCCTTCAGCACGACCGCCGCGAGCAGGAGGCCGCCGAGCGTCGCGCAGGAGGGCTGGATCACGCTGCCGTGGCCGAGCGGCACGAACAGGAATCCGGTGTAGGAAATCAGCGACATCACGGGACCGCCGAGCACCATCAGCACAAGGCCCCTGCCCCAGCCGATGCCGCAGAGATCACCGATTCCGGCGCGCGCGACCAGCGGCAGGAACGCGATGCCCGACCAGACATAGCGATGCACGAGCAGATCGACCGGGGTGAATCCGACCTTGAGGCCGTGCCGCGTCCCCGCAAAGCCCAGCGCCCAGAACAGCGCAGCCGACAGGCCGCAGACGACGCCGAGCAACGCCGGCGCCGCAACGTTCTTCTGAATGAGAGCGTCAGCGCCGCTCGTTCGCTGATCCATGAGCAAGCCTTATGTCAGCGCGTGGACCGCCTCAACCCACGCCGTTGCAGGTCTGGCACGCAGCGTAGCCCAACCATCATGCCTCCTCGCCGAACACCATCCGCCATCCCTTGCGCGTGTCCATGTATTCCCGCACCTCGCGAATGCGGTCCCCGGCCACCGTGAACACGAAGCAATAATCGTTCTCGTAGGGCTTGCCGCCCGCAAGCGTGGCACGCATCCGCTCCTCCACGATCACGACATCGCCGTCGGCGTAGACGCCGCGAAAGGCGATATCGACCGCGGAAAACAACCTGTGCATCTCCTGCGCGATGAAGCGCGCGATCGCTTGCGCGCCCACCATGTGATCGGTGTGATCGAGCGCGACGGCGGTGGCGTTGCCCTTCGGCGCGATCCATTTGGCATCGTCGGTGAAGAGTGCGGCGATGCGGCCGGCATCGCGCGACGAAAAGGTCTTCCAGGCGTTGAGGACGATGTCTTTCGGGCTGGTCACGGCGCGCTCCAGAACTGGCATTGAGGGGGCTTGCATCGAGGGCCGCCTTCTAGGCCGCCATGCGGGTTGCGGCTCGCCACAATCGGACTCGGTCATCCCGCGGCCCTTCCGCCAGCGCGGGCATGCGCTATCATCCGGCCATGCTGAGTTTTGACGACTGCAACGCCGCGCGCCTGCGCAGGGATCCCCGCTATGACGGCCGCTTCTTCACCGCGGTGAAGACCACGGGCATCTATTGCCGCCCGGTCTGTCCGGCCAAGCAGCCGCTGACGCGCAACGTCGTCTATTACCCGACGGCGGCCGCGGCCGAAGCCTCTGGCTTCCGGCCCTGCCTGCGCTGCCGCCCCGAAACCGCACCGTTCTGCCCGGCCTGGAACGGCACGCGTTCGACGGTCGCGCGCGCGGTGAAGCTGATCAACGAGGGCGCGCTCGATGAAGATTCGGTGGTGACGCTCGCGATGCGGCTCGGCATCTCCTCGCGTCACCTGGCGCGCTTGTTCGAGCGCCACGTCGGCGCGACGCCCCAGCAGCTTGCCAAGACGCTGCGCGTCCAGCGCGCAAAACGCCTGCTCGATGCCGGCGAACACACCATGACCGACATCGCGTTTCAGGCCGGCTTCGGCAGCCTGCGGAGATTCAACGCCGCGTTCGCCGAGCTCTATGGAAGATCGCCGTCCAGCCTGCGCTCATCGAAGCATGCTTAGCTCGAATCGAGCTGCGCAAATTCGCTCAGAAAAATCCGGGGCTGAGGTCGAGCCCGTAGGTCAGGCTCAGCACGAACACGAACAGCGCGGCGGCTGCGAACAATGCAAGATGCCTGAGAATGAACGCGCGCGGCGAGGTGGTGGCAATAACGGCTTTCTGCGCAACGGGCATGACGCCCTCCATTATGAAAACGCTTCTTGGCCGCCAATGAGCGGCGCCCGCATCAGGCGCCGCGATCTGCAAAGCAACTATTAAAGAGATCACACTCGTCTTGAACGGTCGTCCACAATCGGCACGCGACGGCGATTTTTCTTACCGCAACTTTCTCAACCCGCGCACCGCGCGCCGGATCACGGCTCGCCACGTCAAAGAAAAGACCGCGCTCCCCGAAAGGGAACGCGGTCCGTGCAGGCCCGGGAGGAGACGAGCCAACTTCGTGTTGTCTTCAGGCGATTGAGATCAACGGGCCGCGCCCGTCGTGACGTCCGCGGTCTTGACCTTGCGTGGCGTGAGCGCGCGGGCCTGGTGGACCGAAGCGACTGTGGTCGGCACGGTTGCCTGCTGCTCGACATGCGCGGCACCGAGCACGCGCACCTGCAGGGGGGAGACCGGAAAACCGTTGGCCTCATAGGTCGGCAGCTCGGCGGCGAAAGCCGCAGTGCTGCCCGCGATCGTCAGGATGGCGGCGGCGATCGACAGAGTCTTCTTGTTCATTGGTGATGCTCCTGAGTGGAAGGTTCGGAGCACATCTAAGCGCGTTTTGTTGCATTGCGACATGCTCTGCTGCATTGCAACAGCGCGTCCGCTGCATGGCAATATGTTTAATGCGCACAAGCGCTTGGTCGAATCCCCGCTAGACGCGACATGACACTTTTATGGGCGAGCACATGCCCCCGCGTCCACGCGGCCTATTTCAACGCCGTCGCCAGCGATTGCAGCTTTGCGACGAGATTGGTGCCAAGCGCATAGATGATCTCGATGATCGCCAGCGCGATACCAGTTGCAATCAAGCCGTATTCGATCGCGGTGGCGCCGGATTCATCGGCGGCAAATTCGGTCAACAGGCATTTCAATTTCACAACTCGCATCCTTCCAACTCTACCGCACGTTGCCGGCACGGGAAAGATACCAAACCGCAATCCAAGATTGAGTAAATTCAATCCCTTCAATTTGATGACAATGAATGGCTGCCGCTTTTCAGCCACTTGCCGCCCCTGAAGCCGTAGGGAATTCGCGTTGCACCTCGGCAACACCCGCCCGAAAAGCCCCGTTTGGCCCATTTGCGCCATTGCGCCGCCACACCATCCTCCGAACAATTGACGCGTCGCGTGCCTGGCTATGCAAGATTGGTTCGAACAGAACCGTTTGGAGGCAGGGATCATGAACGATCGGCGGTCTCTTCTGGTGGCGGTCTCGTGCCCCTCGGCCGTTCTCGCCGGCTGGCTGGCGCTCTCCCTGTCCGCCTACGCTCCGGCCCTCATCGAGAAAGGCAGCGCCAATGCTTCCGCCGTGTCGCACGCGAAAGATCTTGGCCGGCTCGAGCTCGCCGACGTCCCGCATGCTGCGGCCATCGAGGATGGCATCGTCCTGACCGCCGATATCGCAGCCGCTGTCGCTGCGACACCGAATCCGGATCCGGCTCCCGAGGCCGCAACAGCCGAGATGCCCGCCGGCGTCATCAAGCTCGCCTCGGCCGATCCGGCGCTGATCTTGCCGGCGGAAGCGCCGCCGGCGCTACAGATTTCACCTGAACCCGCGCCCGTCCTCAGCGAGGCTGCACCAGCAGAAGCCGCACCGGCGCCGGAGCCCGTGGTCAAACTCGCCTCCGCCGATCCCACCGAGATCGTGACGACAGATGAGCTGTCGCCCGCGGCGATCGCGACCGGCCCAGCGCCTGCCGCGAGCAAGCCGTCGCCGCCAGCCGACACCGTCGCCGTGCTCGATGAGTGCTTTGTCATGGACGCCTGCATCGACCGCTATCTGTGGACGCTCTATCAGCGCACCGCGAAGGAGGATTCGATCAAGGTCGAGGACCGCCGCCCCGTCACCATCAAGCGCAGGGGCAAGATGGTCACGGTGATGCGCAGCTTCACAAAGCTGGTCGATCAGGATTTTGGCTGGAAGGATCCGAAAGCGGCCGAGCGCGCCAGCATGCCGATGATGGATTACGTCATCGGCGGCATGGACAAGAGCTTCAAGCGAAAGCTGTTTCGCATGCTGCTCGCGGCCGAGGCCGCCGGCCTGTCGCCGGGCATCACCAGCGCGTTCCGCGACGACTACCGCCAGTCGATCGCGAGCGGCCTGAAGGCCGCGTCCGACCGCTCCTATCATGGCGGCAGCACGCGCGGTGGCTACGGCCACGGCATGGCCGCCGACATCGTCAGCACCCAGGGCAACAACCGCGCGCAGCGCTGGGTCTCGACCGAAATCCTGTGGAAGTGGGTTGACGCCAACGGCAAGTCATTCGGCATCGGCCGGCCCTATCTCGGCCGCGATCCGCCGCATGTCGGCCCGGTCGACGGCCAGGAATACATCTCGAAGCGCGGCACGGGAGACCACAAGGAAGCGGCCAACGTGAGGTCCAAGAAGGTGATGCGGGCCGCGGCCCACGCAAAGCTGCGAAAGACACACGCCGCGCGCGAGCAGAAGGGTTTGGCCAAGCCGCAGAAGTCGGCGCAATCGGCCGGCAAGCGCGCGACCTGAACCTGTTACGGCTTCCGTCCGGGGATCGGCAGCGGTACGAGGCGCATTTCGGCGGTGCCCGCGTCTTGCGTACGCACCAGCACCGCAAAGATGGTTTCGACCGCAAGCCGCACGGCCGCCTGCATCGCCTTGCCCTTGGCCAGATGCGCCGCAATCAGGCCGGCAAGGAGATCGCCGGTGCCCGAGGGGCGGATCGGCAACCGCGGCGTCGCAAAGCGCGACAGCTGGCCGTCGGCGCACAGGATCGTCTCCACCTGCCCTTCTGCCGTGTCAGCGAGCGTGCAGCCAGTAGCGACGACGTCGATCCGACGTTGCCCCGCCAGCGCCGCGCAGGCCGTGCGCAGGCCCTGCGTGTCCGCGATCGTGACGCCCGACAGCAGCTCGAGCTCGAACTGGTTCGGCGTGGTCAGGTTGGCGGCCGGCAGCAGCCGGTGCTGCACCACGTCCAGAATGCCGTCGGCGACATAGACGCGGCCGTCATCGCCGATCACGGGGTCGCAGAGATAGACCAGCTTCGAATTCCGCGTCAGCGCCCGCTCGACGAAGTCGGCGATCACCGCCGCGTTGCCCGGCGAGCCGAGATAGCCGGTGACGAGCACCGCGGCCTCGTCGACGAGGTCGCGCTCCTCGACGCCTTTCAGGAGATCGGCGACGAGCTCGGTCTCCAGCACCCGCCCGCGCAACGTCGGATAGCGCGGATGGTTCGACAGCAGCGTCGTCGGCACTGCCGCGACGTTCACGCCCTCGGCCTGCATGGCATAGGCGGCCGCGCTGTTGCCGACATGGCCGTGGACCACCTGGCTTTGAATGGAGATGACGAGCATGCAGAGGTCCGTAAGATCAAATGCTGAGCGAAGCAAGCGTAGCAGGAACGGCTGGCGTAGCCCGGATGGAGCGAAGCGTAATCCGGGGTTCTCAGATCGCGGCATGAATCCCGGGACGCGGAGCTTGTCGTCGGGCGGCCGCTTTGCGCCGACCCGTTGGCTCCATCCGGGCTACAAGTTTAGAGCATCTCATACCCCAGCCCCGGCCGCAGCGCCTGCATCCTCCGCGCCAGCCGCCGGTGCCCCGTCTCCTCCGACCGCGCCAGCCGGTCAGCGACGGCGACATGGTCCGCATCGCTCTTGTGCTGATTGAGCTTGGCCTGCCCCTCGACGGTGTCGACCACGAGATCGACGACCCGGATCGCAGCCAGCATGCTCTCGCGCTTGCCCGGCTCCATCTGCGCGAGGTCCCAGGGCTGCTTCGGCAACCGCGCCTCGGACACCGCAAGCAGCGCATCGCCGTGCCCGCGGTTCTCGTCCAGCTCGCGCAGATGCGCCACGCCCGACAGGTGCACGGCCTCGTAGAGCCAGGTCGAGACATTGTCGCACGAAGAGTACCAGTCGTTGGAGATGTAGGCGTCGTCGCCGGCAACGATCAGCAGGAAGCGCCGCGTGCCGTCCGCAAGCGCAACGAGCGGATTCTTGGCGGTGAAATGGATCTGCACGATCACCTGCCCGTTGCGCCGGTCCACCACGAACGGCACATGCGAGGCGCGCGGACCGTGCTCGTCCGCCGCGACGATCATGCCGAAGCCGCGTCGCCCGGCAAATTCCAGCGCGCGCTGCTCCTCGATGCGAAACTGGGGGCGAAGCACATGCATGGCGCGGCGCTCGATGGCTCGAATAGGGGACGGCGAGCGAAGGCTAACCCATGAGCCGGCAAAATCTGAAGAACAATCGGCCCGCAAACGCCGATGTCAGCAATGCCTCAGCGCCGCGCCAGCGTCGCAAGATAGGCGCAGAACATGTCGGCCATGGCATCGGCATAGACTGCGATCTCCGTCTCGCCCCGCGTCTCTTCCGAAAAACTCTTGCCGACCTCGCTCAGCGTCGCCGTGATCAGCTCGCCGGCGAGGATACGCGTCGCATCCGAGGCTTTCGGCAGCGCCTCCCGCATGAACGCGGCGACGATCCCCTCGCCGGCTGCCCGGGCGTCCTGCGCCTCCGGCGCGTCGCGATACAGCGGTGCAGCGTCATTGAGCGCGACGCGGATCGCGGCCTCCTCGCACTCGGAACGAATGAAGGCGTGGACCAGCGCGCGCAGCCGCGCCGGTGGCGGCTTCGCCGCATCCGCGAGGATCCCGCGCAACAACTCGCTCGTGCGCCGCCACTCGTCGCTCTGGAGGCGGAACAGGATCGCCGCCTTGTTCGGAAAATATTGGTAGAGCGATCCGACGCTCACACCGGCCCGCTCCGCCACCCGCGCCGTGGTGAAACGCTGCGCTCCCTCCTTGGCCAGGACCTGAACAGCGGCATCCAGAATGGCCGCCACCAGCCCGCTCGATCGGGCCTGTTGCGGCTGTTTTCGTGAGGAAATTGAACGGCTTCGGCGGTCGGCCATGGCGTGCTCGGACAATGCGAATAGGAAATGCGACGAATTAGTCGTATTTCACCCCCTGCGCAAGCACGCGCTGCTTCGCGAACTCTGGAGACATCAAATGACCACCCCGACCATCACAACGCTTGCGCCGCTGCTGGATCGCCTGTTTGACGAGGCCGAAGCAGCCAGGGGCGCAACGCATGCCGCCGTCGCCGATTTGTCCGACGCAGACCGGGCGCGGATGATGCGGAGCAAGACCGCTTACCGCGACCTCTACGGACGCTTGAAGGACGCACCGCTCGCGGTCTCTCGCGAGACGGGTCACCTGCTCTACATGCTGGCGCGCAGTTCGCGCGCCAAGGTAATCGTCGAGTTCGGGACCTCGTTCGGCATCTCGACCCTGCACCTTGCCGCAGGCTTGCGCGACAATGGCGGCGGCCGCCTCATCACCAGCGAGTTCGAGCCGTCCAAGGCGGCGCGGGCGCGGGACAACCTCTCGGCCGGCGGACTGATCGATCTCGTCGAAATCCGCGAGGGCGATGCGCTGAAGACGCTCAGCGCCGATCTGCCCGACACGATCGACCTCGTGCTGCTCGACGGCGCCAAGGCGCTCTACCCGGATATCCTGGATCTGGTCGAAGGCCATCTCAAGCCGGGCGCGATCATCGTCGCCGACAATGCTGACGACAGCCCCGACTATCTCGCGCGCGTACGCAAGCTCGCAAGCGGCTACATGTCCACGCCCTTCGCTGAAGACGTCGAGCTGTCCGTGCGGATCAGCTAACGCCGACGCTCCCAAGCCGCCGCCCGGGTCATCGCGCGGCGGCTTCGTTTTCGCGGCGAAACAGCCAAAACTCCGGCAAACCGCTGCCAACAGGCTCCGCCCTGTCGCAGGCTCGTCACTCACACGTGATACCTCCACCCGCCAAAAGCCATGTTCCGCGTGCTAAACATACCTACCGCGCGGTATCTTTCGCGCGCCACATCTGAGCTCGCCATGACCTCCGCCTTCAATGCCTACGCAGCGCTTGCCCTCGCCATCGTCTTCGAGGTGACCGCGTCCGCCTTCCTGCAACAGTCCGCGCAGTTCGCGCGGCCATGGCCGACGCTGGCCATGGTGCTGTTCTACGTCGCCTCTTTCTACGCGCTGTCGGTGGCGATCCGGGTCATTCCGCTCAGCATCGCCTACGCGATCTGGGGCGGCGTCGGCATTATTCTGACTGCGACCGTCTCCTTCATGCTGTTCCGCCAGATGCTGGACGCCGCGGCCTTCGTCGGCATCGGGCTGATCGTGTCAGGGGTCGTGGTCATCAACCTGTTCTCGCAGACGACGGCGCATTGATGCCGGCCAGCGCCTACACCCGCGCCAAGCAGCCCGAGCAGGTCCGGCGCGCCCTGCTCGACCATGCCGCGGCGATCGCCATGGATCACGGCGTATCGGGGATCACGGTGCAGGCGGTGGCAGCGGCGGCCGGCGTCACCAAGGGCGGGCTGTTTCATCATTTCGGCAGCAAGCAGGCGCTGATCGAGGGCCTGTTCGCCGATCTCCTCGCCCGCGTCGATGCCGAGATCGACGCCGCTATCGAAGCGGACCCGAAGCCACGCGGCAGCTTTACGCGGGCCTATGTCAATGCGGTGTTCACCGGCAAGGCCTTCGGCTTTGCGACGCCCTGGGCGGCGCTGAGCATGGTCGTGGTCACAGATCCGTCCCTGCGCCGGCTCTGGAACGACTGGATGAAGGCGCGCCTGAAGCGCCATCGCACCACCGACGCAGCGCCCGAACTCCACGTCGTGCGCCTCGCCGCCGACGGCGCCTGGCTGTCCTACATCACGACGGGACAGACGCGCATGGGCGCAGACTTGCGTGCCGTGCACGACCGCCTGATCGCACAGTCCTATCGGCGCGGATAGCCGGAACGACGGCTATTGGCTCTGCACTGCCTTGGGCGGACGCGGCGCGGATCTGGCCGGCTTTGCACTGGACTTGGCCGCCGCGCGCGGCGGCGGTTCGTCGACGGACACCAGATAGGCGGCGAGTGCCTTGGCGGAGTCGGAACTGGTCACGTAATGGTCCTTCAGGAACCAGGCGAGCGTCAGGCTGAAGCGCCCTTTCGCCAATCCTCGCGGGCTGCGATGGCAGCTCGCACAGCCGTCCGCGAAGAGCTTTGCGGCCGGCTTGCCAGCATCGAGATTTTGCGCGGACGCGACCGTCATCGTCAGAGCCGCGGCCGCGAGAGTCACCAGGGGCGCGATCACGTCGCGCCCCGGTCGAAACAGCGAAATCAATGTCGTCCCCTAGAGCGTTTTCGAGCGAAGTGGATTCCGGTTCGCGTAAAGAAAACGCGTCATCGGCCCCGTCGCGCGGTCACGCCGCCAATAGCTGATCGAATTCGGGCGGAGTGTAGGCCTTGCCGTCCGGGTCGGTGATGACGACCTGCCAGCCCTCGCTCGCCCATACTTTTGCCTTCGCCACGATGAGCAACCGGCTCTCGCGGGCAAAACTGCACTTCTCATTGTCGCGTTCTGCGACCATTTTATAGGCCAATTCGCATCCCCTTGCGTCGCCCTGCACCAACTCTCCTCGTGGCAGCGGGCTTTGGCGGCAATTCGCCGGGAGCGTGGCAATTTGGTGCCATCGACGGCAGCATTGTGCCCTGGTTCCAACTGAGCGATGGAGATTGATCGTGCGCAGCATCAGAAATGCGATTCTGCTTGTCGCGGGCTTGCCTGGCATGGCGCTGCTTGCCACCGCACCTGCGCGGGCGCAGACCTACGATCCGCGCTATCCCGTCTGCATTGAAATCTACACCATCGACGGCAGCAGCATCGATTGCAGTTTCACGTCGATCGCACAATGCGCCGCGACCGCTTCCGGGCAGTCCGCCCAGTGCTACGCCAACCCTTATGCCCTGCGGAGCCGGCCACCCGGCCCCGGTCCATCGCCGCCGCGACGGAACCGTTAGGGTATCGCGATCCGCTCAGTGGACGCGGATGATATGGGGACGGCCGAGATCGATCAGCCCCTGCACCGCCGAGAGACGGTCGTCCAACGCTGCGATGGTCAGCAGCAGGTTGTTGCGGCGCTCGTCGAGCATGCCCATCTCGGCACCGGTGAGCTTCGTGCTCGTCCGCTCCTTGTGAATCCCGTCGAGGGATTTGCGCAGCCCGGCGATCAGGCTGGACAGCTGTTTGGCCTCCTTGGTCATCGACCGCTTCGCGACATTTTGGCGGCGCGTCTCCGCCTGGCTCTGTCTCATCGTCATCCTCCCGTGCCCCGCTGCCCCGAGTGGATGCTTACAGCTTTGAGTACACATATTACGATCGATGAAATCTGCCCGCGAAGAACTTTCTTAAATTGGACAAGCCGGGAACCCGAGGGCGCCCCTGACAGAAAGCCCGGCGCGAGGGCCGGGCCTTCTTGGGCGATGTCAGTGCTTCTGGTGACCGCCACCGGGCCCGCCGGCCGGCGCGCCGCCGCCGCGCGGAGCGGCATTCATATGCGGAGCGCCACCGCCGCCGTGCGGCATCGCAGGTGCTGCTGTGCGCGGCGCAGGCATCTGCGCGCGCGCATTCATCGGCGAACCGTGGCTCACATTCGGCTGAGCCATGTGCGGTGCTGCAGGACGTGCGGCAGGCGCGGCCGAGACACGCGGCGCGTCATGTGCGCGCGCCATCGGCTGCGCACGCGCCGCAGCGCGGCTTTGTGTCTGCTCGTGCATCATGCGCGCCTGTGCATCGCGCGGATTGCGGGTCTGCACATTGGCGCGTTCATGCGCGATGCGCTCGCTCCGTCCGGCGTGGGTCCGGTCGGCCGTGACCGCAGCGTCGCGCTTCGCGATCGCAGCGTCGCGCTTGGTCATCGCGGCGTCATGCCGTGCGGTCGCAGCGTCACGCCCGGAGATCGCGGCGGCACTCCCGTTACCCCTGTCGCCCTTGCCGCGCACACCCTCGCGTCCCAGCGCGATTGCGGCGTCATGCGTCGCCGCACGGCCGATGCGGGCCGCACGCGGATCGATCGTCATCCGCGTCGCGACGCGCTGATGCGAGCTCCAGTAATTGTTCCAGTAGGCGTGGCGTCGATAAAAGGGACGCCCCTCGTAATAGTTCGACCAGTACGAGGTCAGCACGAACGGAACGATCGGCACGTCGATCTGGTCGGCGTAGTCGGGCAGATAGACGTAGTGATTGCGATAGAGATATTCGAGATATTGCGACGATACCCAGCCGCGATCATCGGAGAAGCTCACGTCGCACCAGGCATTGCCGCGCAGGCAGCCATGGATGTTGACGCGGGCGCCCTCGGGGACGCGATCGACCAGTGGAAAGCCCGCACCCGGCCCGGCGCGCAAGCCGGTCGAGACGGTGACGATGCCCGGCGCAGCCAGCGCGGCCGTCGGGGCGAGCAACAATGCTGCAACTAAAGCGGTTCTGAGTCTCATGGCGAATTCCTCCTCGTGCGAGTCGGAACGCGCTGGTGCAATGAGCGTTCCGCGTGCAGCCGTCACATCCGTCGAAAGATTGAGACGGACGTCGCGCGCGGTTCAATATTCATTCGCCGTTCATCGGCGCAGCGCGGCGAGAGCGCTTTAGCTCGTCAATTCGCTTGCAGCATGAAGCCATCGAAGTACGACGCAAGCGCAGCAAAATCATCGAGCGGCAGCACCGTCGCAACATACTGGTCCGGCCGCACTACGACGATGCAGCCGACCTCGCGATCGATGCCGCGCACTGCAAAGACATCCTGGCCGCTCTTGAGGTCGGGGCAGAACATCTTTTCGTAGTCGAGCAAACCGTAGCGGCCCTTGCGCGGAAGCAGCAGGGAAGGCATCGCTTCGATGGCGAGCTTGCGATGATCCTGCTGGAAGACCGCGCGGAGGTCGATCACGCTATCGATGTCGGCGCCAGCGGGCGTGTATCGCCTGACCGGTGATTCCCTGGCTTCGGTGAGGAAATTGCACAGGGACCGAATGGCCGAGCCAGCAGCCGCGGGATCTTCCGAGGGCGAGAACGCGTAGATGCGGAAGCGACCATCGGCCTGCGATGCGTGGCCGAGATGGACCGGCTTGGCGTCGCCCAGCCGAATGACCGGCGCGGAATGGAAGCGCGTGCCGATGACGAGGCCTCCGGCAAGATGCTGGTGTGATGTCGCGCCAGTGAGAAGCGACGGCCGGTAATGCGTCGCCGTGCCAGCGGTGTAGCGCCCGTGCCTGACGAAATAGTCCTGCGTCCTGGCCGCATCGGCACCGCCGGCCTTGGCGGCGGAGGCGAGAATGCCCGCCCATTCGCGGTCGAAATCGATCAGCTCCTTCGCCACCGCCTGGCGCTCGGCCGAATAGGAATGCAGGAGGCTCGGTGCACACTGCCCCCGGAGGACGGCGGCGAGTTTCCAACCGAGATTGAAAGCGTCCTGCATCGAGACGTTCATGCCCTGCCCCGCCTTCGGGCTGTGGGTATGGCAGGCATCGCCGGCGATGAAGATGCGCGGCAGCCGGGAGGCGATCTCGGCCTCCGGCACGTCGTCGAACTTGTCGGTCAGGCGCTGGCCTATCTCGTAGACCGACCACCAGGCGATCTCCTTCACGTCAAACGTGTGCGGGTTCAGGATCCGCTGCGCTTTCGCAATCACGTCCTCAGCCGTGATATTGCGATTGGCGACGCGCTCGCCGACGTCGAGTTTTGCGAGCTCGACATAGAGGCGGACCATGTAGCCGCCTTCGCGCGGAATGATCAGCAGGCTGCCGTCCTTCGCCGACTGGATCAGGGCCTTGAAACGGATGTCGGGAAAATCGGTCACCGCAAGCACGTCCATCACGCCCCAGGCGTGGTTGGCGGAATCGCCATGCAGCTCGCGGCCGATCGACTTGCGCACCGTGCTGCGCGCGCCGTCGCAGCCGACGACGTAGCGCGCCTTGATCGTTTCGATCTTGCCCTCGTTTGCACCATCGACGCGTTCGAGCCGCACCGTCACGGCGTGGTCGGCGGGACCCGCGGCCGGATCGACCTCGAGGTCGAGCAGGCGCCGGTTGTAATGCGGTTCGAGCTTGGCCGGCGATTTGCGCATGACATCGAGAAAACCATCATGGATGCGCGCCTGGTTGAGGATGACATGCGGGAATTCAGACAGCCCGTCCTCGACATCCTGCACACGTCCGCTGCGGACGATCGTCTCGGGCTTCCGTTCGTCCGGCTTCCAGAACGTGGTCTCGTTGACCCAATAGGCCTCCTTCAGCACGCGCGCGCTGAACCCATAGGCGTGGAACATCTCCATGGTGCGGCAGGCGATGCCGTCGGCCTGCCCGACCAGCAGCCGACCCGGCTTCTGGTCGACGATGCAGGTCTTGATGTGGCCGAATTGCGCAAGCTGGGCCGCGAGCGTCAGGCCCGCAGGGCCGCAGCCGACGATGAGGACATCGACCTCTTCAGGCACGGCCCCGGCTGCGCCCGAAGCCAGAACGCGTTCGGCGGGATCGGCGATTTCAGGATCGCCCGGCTGAAATCCATTGAGATGGAATTGCATGAGCACCTCTCCTGTCAACGTCTTCTTCGATATTGCTCAGTATGCTGACTATCAGTATACTTGTCAACGAGCCGCGCCTTCCCTGCCGCAACGGAGAATTCGGTGAAAGACAACAACGACATGCCCGGGCATCTGGCGCGCCGGTTCCAGCAGATCGCGGTGGCGGTGTTTCTGGCCGAGGTCGGCGAAGCCGGTTTCGACCTCACGCCGGTGCAATACGCGGCACTTGTGACCATCAAGGCCAATCCGGGGCTCGACCAGGTGACGCTGGCAGGATTGATCGCCTACGACCGTACCACCATCACCGGCGTCATCGACCGCCTCGTCCAGAAAGGCCTTGCCGAGCGCCGCGCCTCCAGCCGCGACCGCCGCGCCCGCGAGCTCGAGATCACCGACGAAGGCCGGCGCACGCTGCGCAAGATCACCCCGGCCGTGGAGTCCGCCCAGCGCGTCATGCTGCGCGGCCTCAGCGCGAAGGAAGGTGAAGAGCTGATGCGGCTGCTGCGCAAGGCCATTGCCGCCGGCAACGAGCTCAGCCGCGCCCCGCTGCGCGAGCTGGAGGCATGAACCCCGTATTTCCATCCGTAATTGTCGCAGTGCCGTGAAACCTGGAACTAACCTTCGGCTGCTACGGTCGCCAACATTCGGCGCTTAACGCGCGATTAACTTTGCCGCTCGGGAGTTTCGGATGTTCAGGTTCCTCATTGCGGCGACAGCCATCGCGCTCTCGGCCGGTCCTGCGCTTGCCAACGGCCATGGCGGCGGCGACCCTGCTCCGCCGAAGCCCGAGGCCACGACCGCACCGGCGAAGGTGGTCCTGACCAAGCAGGGCCCCACACTCGTCGACCTCAAGGGCATGACGCTCTACACTTACGAGCGCGACACCATCGGCAAGACGTCGAACTGCAACGGCAAGTGCACCGAAAGCTGGGTCCCGCTATCCGCAACGGTCGACGCCAAGGCCATCGGCGACTTCACCGTGATCAGCCGCAACGACGGCAGCAAGATGTGGGCGTACCGCTATCGTCCGCTCTACACCTCGCCGGCCGACAAGGCGCCAGGCGATGCCAACGGCAATGCCACGACGCTGCAATGGCGCGTCGCCCGGCCTGAGAACTAGGTCTCAACCGGCAGCCCTGCCCACGACGAAAGTCCCGTGAGCAGTGGAATGACCGATCGCACCGCGCTTACCCGCGCCAGCTAGACCCCGCGTCGACCCGTGCATTCTGCCCGGGCGGCAGCACCACCACCGTGGCATTCAGCTTCACCCGGTCGAACAGATCGATCACGTCCTCGTTGCGCATCCGGATGCAGCCGGACGAGATCGCCTGCCCGATATATTCCGGCTGGTTGGTGCCGTGGATACGATAGAGCGTGTCCTTGTTGCCGAGGTAGAGATAGATGCCCCGCGCGCCCAGCGGATTGGCGGGGCCACCGGCGACGCGCGCCGGATATGGTCCGAGCCGCGCCTGGATCTCCGCTGTCGGAACCCAGTCGGGCCATTCCGCCAGACGGCCGACGCGCGCGACGCCGGAGAAGGCCATGGCTTCCTCACCGACCGCGACGCCGTAGCGGATCGCCTTGCCTTCGGGCAGCACGAAATAGAGGTAGCGCGCATCGGTATCGACCAGGATCGTGCCCGGCTGCTCCTTGCGCGGATAGTCGACGATATGACGGAGATATTGCTCAGGCACGTTCGCCTGCGCGTAGGGCGTGTGCGCAAGCAACTGCCGGTCGCGCGGCGTCATGCTCGCATCCGTCGATGGAGAAAGCGTCGTCTGCATGCAGCCGGCGAGCGGAAGCATGGCAATGACGAACAATATGATTCGAGATTTTGGCACCACCGGCCCCCCGATAGCGGATAGCAGCGCCCCCAGCCCCGCTAGATGCTGCCCAAATCGTGCTGAAAAAAAGGCAGTGTGGAACACGTGCACGTGTTTGACCGGCCCGGTTCCATCACCACAAACGGCGGAGAAGCGTCGCACAGTCTCCATCCCCTCGCCTTGCTTTGGTCAAACCCGGCTGGACTCGTGGGTCATCGTGCTGACTCATCGGATTTGGGATGGGTTCACCTCGACAGATCGGCTCGCGCCAATGCGGACGCCTATACTTTAAACACTCGGACTTCAAAGGAGCTGCGATGCTCGCGACGCTGAACTCTAGGCAAATCGTCGATGAGATCGTGAAGGACACGGTCAAGGACAACGATCCGCACGACGCCATTCAGATTTCACCCGACATGCAGATTTCACCCGACATGGTGCTGGCTTCGCGCCCCATCAGTGGTGCGCCCGCGTTGGCCCCTGAGATCGCAACCCGTCCAGAGCCGAAAATAGATCCGAAGTTCGCGCCGGAGCGCACCACCAATCCGGAGCCGAAATTCAGTCCCGTCCTGGAGCCGCAGACGGCAGCGCCGTCGGTCGACACCGCCGTGCGCGTCGCCGCCAGCGATGGTCGCAACCGGCAGAAGCGATCCTCCGCCGGCAAATGGCTGCGCGGCGCGTTCGTTATGATCTTGTTTGCGGGCGGAAGCGCGGCCGCCACTGTCGCCTGGGAGAAACATGGCGACACGGCCAGGCAGATCCTCGCCGAATGGACACCAGCGTTGACTGCGTTGACCTCGCTGCTGCCTTCGACATCGCGAACGGCGGCACCGGTGCCCGCCGCGCCGGTCACCGCCGCGCAGGCCGCGCCGCCCACAGAGCAAGCCGCAACGGACCAAGCGACCGATCAATCTCCTCAACCTGCGACGCCGCCTCCGGTTCAGGTTGCAACAGCAGCACCTGTCGCAACACAGCCCGATCCCGCGCAGTCGGTACAATCGATGACGCGCGATCTCGCGGCGATGGCGCAGCAGATCGAATCGCTCAAGGCCAACATCGCCGAGCTGAAGGCCGGGCAGGAGCAGATGGCGCGCGAGATGGCAAAACCGCCCGCGCCAAAGCCCGTCACTGAGGCCAAGCCGGTCGATCCGCGCGCGCGTGTGTCCACGCTCCCGCCGCGGTCTCCGGCGCCTCCGGTGCGCAAGCCGAAGCCGGTCGTGTCGCAAACCTACATGCCGGCCTATTCGCCCGCGCCGCCTGCGCCTTCGCCGGCTGCCGCGGTCGCGCCGACAGCAGCACCGGTCGCCACGACGCAGGCCGTTGCCGATGACGACGGACCTGTCGTGCGTCCGCCGATGCCGCTGCGCTAGACCAGGCGCGAGCGCAGCGTCGCTGTCGCGACGTCGCCCAAGCTGTCCGAGTCGATGCGATGCGTTGAGTCCGGGCAATTACGGAGACCGATATTTCGATCGTCTCCCGTCAAGAGAAAAGGCCGTCGGGATTTATGCCGCCGGCCTTCTCTTGCAGCTGCCGGTTCCCGGAGCCCGGTTCTGCTGCAATTCCATGCCTTATGATCACGTCGACATATTTAATAAAATCTTAACGCGCACGAATGCTGCACATGATTTCTGCGCCATAAGCACAGAGATTGCGCGACCCGTTCATTCGAAAATATCGACTCAGTGGTATCATCCGAGATGTGTTGAGACTTCCACTGAAGCTCACGTCGTCACACCGGGGAAATCGAATGCCCTACTATTCCTTCGATCTCGTGGTTGGTGAAGAGTTCAAGAACCAGGGTGGAATCATCCTCGAAGACATCGAGGTCGCTTCCGATCGCGCCGTTCAATTGGCTACCGAGCTGTCGCAGGTGAAGCCGGAGCTGCAACGGAAGGGTTGTGCGGTGCGCGTCACCGATCGCGATCACAACGAGGTCTATCGCACGCCGCTCGATCCCGTGCCCGCCTGGCGACGCTAGGCCAGAGCGTTTTCGAGCGACGTAGAAACCGGTTCGCGTAAACGCGCGTCGAACCGTGACTCAAAAGTACCGTTCCGAGTCATCGGAACGGGTCCTTAGTCGTCCAGCTCCGGCGGCTCGAACCAGTTCGTCAGCGACAATCCGCCGTCGACGACGAAGGCTGCGCCGGTGACGTAACCCGAGAGCTTGTTCGACAGCACCGCAAGCGCCATCGGCGCGAGGTCCTTGGCCTCGCCGAGACGCCCGAGCGGAATGTGCTTCGCCAGCGAGGCATCGGCAACGAACCCGCCCGCCGCGATCGCGCCGGGCACCAGCGCGTTGACGCGGATGTCGTGACGCCCGAGCGTCTTCGCGAGCTCCTTCACCAGCATCGCCATCCCCGCCTTCGCCGTCGAATAATGCGGCAGGTTGCGCGGCGTACCCGCGTGCAGCGAGGTGAGAAACAGGAACGAGCCGGGCCGTTTCGCCGCGATCAACCGTTTTGCCAGCCCGCGCGCCAGATGGAATCCGGCATCGAGATTGACGGCATGCATCTCCTGCCAGGTCTTGCGATCCACCGCGAGCGCATGATCGGCCTCCCGCCGCGGCGGCGATGCGCTGTGCACGAAATGCGAGACCTCGCCGAGCGCCTCTGCGGCGGCCAACAGGGCATCGCAAGCGTCTGACCTGGCGAGATCGCCGACCCACGGTACCGCCAGTTCAGGCCTGCTGCTCGCGCTGATCGCCGCACTCACCCGCTCCAGGCTCACATCGGCGAACACGGTCCGAACGCCCTCGCCGACCAGCGCCTGCGCGATCGCGCGGCCGATGCCGTTGCCTGCGCCGGTGACGAGGGCCGTGTCGCGTGCGGGGTCGAACGGCGTGCTCAACAGGCTCATGTCGCTCTCCGTGGCCAGGACGGGATGACGATAGCGCACCGCACCGGGGAGCGACAAATACGTCCCGGCACCATTGCGGAGTGGCTTGCCGGACGCTAGCCTCCAAAAAAACGGAGGAGATACCAAGGATGCGCACCGGTTTCCTGATCGCAGGTCTGTTACTGCTCGCCGCGCCGGCCCAAGCGGCGGACCATCCGCGCTCAACCTATGTGACGATGGTCTTGCAGGCCTTCGCCGCCAGGGTCGAATGCCCGAACACCGATCTCGTCTATCAGGACCTCGTGCAGAAGGCGCAGCAGATGCAGCTGCCGGACGGCACCACCGAGAAGGTGCGCAAGGCGATCGCCTGGATGCACACCGGCGGCAAGATGGGCGAGAAGCAGGACGACGATTTGATGGCCGAGGTCGCGGTCGCGACGCAGGCGACCGACATGGACCAGCGCCGCCTCGGCATGCCCGGCTGGTGCGAGGCCCAGAAAACCAACCTCGCCGGCCTGATCCGTAGCAAGGGCGGCTAGGCGCGTTCTCGCGGCGTTAAGCACGCCGCGGCGGAACCGTCGGGGCGGCTAACTATCGTCATAATCCTCGACACCATGCGGCCTCTTCGAATTCGAGCAGGAGAGGCCACATGCGGAGTATCCATTTCGTTTTCGCCGGCGCATTTGCGGCCGCCACGGTGCTGACCGCGCCCGCCCTGGCGAAGAATTCCGATGCCCAGAAAGGCGAGGAAAAATCCACCTCGTCATCCTGTAGTGCCTACCAGCAGGCACCCGACGGCTCGTGGGAACCGCTCCCTTGCAAAGAGACAGGCGAGCGCCCCCAGCCGCAGACGCAAAATCGCACCTCGCAGCCGGACGCCGACCGCGGGGAGCGCTGAGCGCGCTGGCCGCGGATCAGCTCTGGTGCGGGCCGCGGATGATCTTCATGGCGTCCTCGATGTGACGCCACTCCTTGGCCTCATCGGCCTCGCCGCGGCCCTCACAGGCCTGGGCCTGCTCGGCAGCCTTCGCAATCGCAGCGAAACCATGTTTTTCCAGCATCTGGCGCGCGATGGTGTGGACCTGGACCTCGGATATCATGGGCGCTCTCCTGTTCAGGAAACCGCAGCGCCTGACTTGGCGCTCCGCGGCCCCTGACAACGATTACGCCGCAGGTCCCGTTCCGCCCACGACCGATCACATCGGCAGGCCTTCAAACAGGACGCCTTCAAACAGGACGCCTGCAAACAGGACAAAGGCGGTCCGCTATGCCCAGCGGACCGCCTTCTCACCCACCCCAAATCGGACGTCTTCGGCCGCGTCCCCTACCCGACCGCCGCGCGCTTGCGCTCGATATCGTTCGGCACCTCGATATCGACCTCCAGGGTCGACACCTCGTCGCCGCGCTCGAGCCGGACGATCACCTTGGTCGGATCCAGCGTGACGTGCCTGGACACGACGGCGAGAATTTCCTCACGCAGCACGCCGAGCAGGTCGGGCTGGCCGCGCAGTCCGCGTTCATGCGCAAGCAGGATCTGCAGCCGTTCGCGTGCGACGGGTGCCGAAGCCTTCTTGCCGCGGAGAAGTCGAAGCAGACCCATGCTCATGCAGCCCTCCGTCGCAGCAGGCGATCCATGAAGCCTCTGCGCTCGGCAGGAACATGCATCGTCACGTTCTCGCCGCTGAGGCGCTTGGCCGCGTCCATATAGGCCCGCGCCGGCGCTCCATCCGCGTTCGACAGCGTCACCGGTGTGCCGACGTTGGAGGCCTTCAACACGTCCTGGCTCTCGGGAATAATGCCGAGCAAGGGCGTGGCAAGGATCTCGAGGATGTCGTCGATGGTCAGCATCTCGCCGCGTGCGGCGCGCGAGGCATCGTAGCGGGTGATGAGAATGTGCTTCTCGACGCGCTCGCCCTTCTCGGCCCGCACCGTCTTGGAATCGAGCATGCCGATGATGCGGTCGGAATCGCGCACCGAGGAGACTTCCGGATTGGTGACGATCACGGCCTCGTCGGCAAAGCGCATCGCCATGGAGGCGCCGCGCTCGATGCCGGCCGGGCTGTCGCAGATCACCCAGTCGAAGCGGCTGCGCAGATCGGCAATGACCTTGCCGACGCCCTCTTCCGTCAACGCGTCCTTGTCGCGGGTTTGGGAAGCCGGCAGCAGCCAGAGGTTCTCCAGCCGCTTGTCCTTGATCAGCGCCTGCGGGAGCTTTGCGACACCCTGCACCACGTTGATGAGGTCGAACACGACGCGGCGTTCGGCGCCCATGACGAGATCGAGGTTGCGCAGGCCGACGTCGAAGTCGACGACGACGACCTTGTCGCCGCGTTGCGCCAGCGCAGCCCCCAACGCGGCGGTCGTCGTGGTCTTGCCGACCCCGCCCTTGCCTGATGTCACGACCAGTACCTTACTCATCTGAAATGTCTCCTTTGCTGGTCAGTTCAGTGCTGTAATTCGCATGGTATTCCCCTGCAGCCAGGCCTGCGCCGGCTTGCCGCGCAAAGCGGCGTCGATGTCGTCCGCAGTCTGGTAAAATCCATCAATTGCAAGCAGTTCGGCCTCGATCTTCTGACAATAGATGCGGGCGCTCGTGTGCCCGTTGACCCCCGCCATGGCACGCCCGCGCAGGGCGCCGTAGATGTGGATGGAGCCGCCGGCGACGACCTCGGCGCCGGAGCCGACCGAGCCCAGAATGGTGACGTCGCCCTCCGGGAAGATCACGGTCTGGCCGGAGCGAACCGGGCTTTCGAGCAGAAGCGAGGTCGGCTTGGTTTCGACCTTCGCCTCGGCCTTCTTCGGCGCGCTCGGCTCGACCACGCAGCTGCGCCCGCCCGAGAGCAGCGGCGGCATCGTCGGCGCCAGCCGGCCCTCCTCGACCCCCTCGATCCCGAGCACCCGGATGTTGCGATCCTGGAGGCTCGTGAGCAGATGGGCGATGCCGGACTGGCTGAGATCGACCGAGGACAGATCGATCACCACGGGCCGGCCAGCGAAGAAACCCGGCGAGCGTGCGATCGTGGCGTCGATCTCCTGCAGCCAGTCCTGGATCGGAACCGTCGGCACGAACACGAAGGCCACGTAGGAGCGCCCGCGCAGGCGAACCATTTGGCGTTGGACTTTTGCTGCAGCCTCCATAGCGGCCGACTCGATCCCTGTTATTGAAT
Organism: Bradyrhizobium sp. Mp27; assembly: GCF_029953005.1. Lineage (NCBI taxonomy): Bacteria > Pseudomonadati > Pseudomonadota > Alphaproteobacteria > Hyphomicrobiales > Nitrobacteraceae > Bradyrhizobium > Bradyrhizobium sp. Mp27. Next base: position 30,411 of record NZ_JASAUS010000064.1, read on the forward strand.
GGTTAACGATGCGGCGGATTTGGTTAATGGCTGGTTAATTTATCCTTGGGCACGTGGGGGTGTGGACGGGCTGGGCCTGCGGAAGGGCTTGGGCGAGCGCTTCCGCGCAACACACCGCTGTCATGCCCCGGCTTGACCGGGGCATCCAGTACGCCGCGGCTTATCCGCATCATGGCATGGCCTCTGGAATACTGGATCGCCCGCCTACGCGGGCGATGACACTGAGAATGTCGAGACAGTGGGCCCTCACGCCGTCCATTGTGATCGCAGGCCCGACCATCCGGATTGACATGCTCATGGCATCTGGTTTCGATCCGCCTCCCCCGTGGACGGAGCCGATCATGTCAATTCAGTCTTCCATCGGGCGCAAGACCGCGCCGGACATCCGTGCACGCAAGCGGGGCGAGCCGATCGTGATGTTGACGTCCTATCACGCGCATACGGCCGCACTGGTGGATCGGCATTGCGACGTCATCCTGGTCGGCGATTCCCTTGGCAACGTCATGCACGGCTTCGAGACGACGGTGCCGGTTACGCTCGACATGATGATCCTTCAGGGCGCCGCGGTGATGCGCGGCTCGAAGCAGGCGCTGGTCGTTGTCGACATGCCGTTCGGCTCGTATGAAGCTTCCAGGGAGCAGGCGTTCAACTCTGCAGTGCGGATCATGAAGGAAACGCAATGCGGCGCGGTGAAGCTTGAAGGCGGCGTTCGCATGGCGGAGACGATTGCATTCCTGTCCGGGCGCGGCATCCCGGTAATGGGTCATATTGGCCTCACGCCGCAATCCATCAACACGCTCGGTTCGTTTCGTGCCCAGGGGCGCAACGAGGTGGACTGGGGCCCGATCGAGGACGATGCGAAGGCCGTCGCCGATGCCGGTGCATTCTCGGTCGTCGTCGAAGCCGTGGCCGAACCGTTGGCGCGCAGGATTACGGAGACGATTGCGATCCCCACCATAGGCATCGGCGCGAGCGCGGCCTGCGACGGTCAGGTGCTCGTGCTCGAGGACATGCTCGGGCTGTCGCCACGAACCCCGAAATTCGTCCGGCGCTACGGCAATCTTGGTCCGGCCATCGAAGCGGCGATCGAAGGGTATGCCACCGACGTGCGGTCACGCGCCTTTCCCGGGCCTGAACACGTCTACGAGATGAAGAAAAGCTGAGGGTAGCACCGTAGCCCGGATGGAGCGCAGCGAAATCCGGGACAGCGCATCCTCAGCGGCAGGTTTCCCGGATTGCGCTTCGCTCCATCCGGGCTACTGGTGCCCTACTTCTTCACCTTGCTCGCATCCATCTTGACGGCGGGATCCAGCATCTTCGTCGTGAACGCCGTGGTCACGTCGAACGGCTTCTCCATGCCGAGATAGGTCTGGACCAGCTCATAGTCCTTCTTCATCCGCTCGCCGTCGATCCAGCCGAGACCCTTGGTGGTCGTGAACTCGTCGGTCATCAGATACTTGATGCGCTCCCACTGACGTTCCTGGTTCTCCTTGTCGAGACCGGAGACCTGGTCGAGCAGCGCCTTCAGGCACGGCGTGACGTCGGCGACGCAGGCCGCAAAGGCCTTCTGCGAGATGCGCACGAACTCCTCGACCAGCTTGGGATTCTTCTGGAGATAGGCGCCGTTGACGATCAGCGAATTGCCGTAGGGGTTGAGCCCGATGTCCTTCCAGTTGACGAAGCCGAGATCGGGCCCGAACTCGATCACCTTGAGATCGTGCTCGTTGTAGAAGTCACTGATGATATCGACGGTATGGCTCTTCAGCGCCGCGATCTTCGCGGTCGGCCCGATATTGACGAAGCTGACGGCATCAGGCGCGATGCCTGCGGCCTTGGCAAAGGCCGGCCACATCACGCGCGAGGCGTCGCCGGGCGGGTTGCCGATCTTGTGGCTCGGAAAATCCTTGACGCCATTCACGCCGTAGCTCTTCAGCCAATAAAACGTCTGGCCGGTGTTGGCGTAGATGCTCATCAGCGCGACGTCGTCCGCGCCCTTGCTCTTGGCGACCAGCATGGTGGCGAGATCGGCGATGCCGAACGGCGAGCCGCCGGAGCCGACCTTGGCGGCGGAGACGCCGGAGCCCTTGCCGACCTCGATGGTCAGGTCGATGCCGGCCTTCTCGTACCAGCCCTGCGCCTTGGCGTAATAGAACGGCGAATGGTCGGCCGTCGGCGTCCAGTTCAGGATCAGGTTGACCGCCTCCCCCGCGCTTGCCGGCACCGCCGGCACACCGAGCATCAGGGCCAAAGCCAAAGCCGAGCCCGCAGCCTGCAAACGCTTCATCGCATCCCTCCTCATTGCCGCGACCCGGCTTGTCGCTCTCCCCGTGTGAGGCTACCAATGCAACAAGCCCGCCCTCGACTTGTCAACTGTCTGGTTGGAAATGCCCGCAAAACGTTCAGGCGACACCGTGCCGCAGCGGCGCGATCCCGTCGCCACCCGCAAGAAGCTGCTCACCGCGGCGCGCCTGGAGTTCGCCCGGCACGGCTTTGCCGGCGCCCGCGTCGACGAGATCGCCGAGCGCGCGGGGGTCAACAAGCAGCTCGTCTACCACTACTTCGGCGACAAGGACGCGCTCTATCTCGCCGTGCTCGAATGGGTCTACGCCGACATCCGCGAGCAGGAGCGCCAGCTCAACCTCGAAGGCCTGCCGCCGGAAAAGGCGATCCGGAAGCTGATCGAGGCCTCGTTCGATTACCTCGCGACAAACCCCGATTTCATCGTGCTTCTGAACGACGAGAACCGCGGCGGCGCCCGCCACGTCCGCGGCTCGACCCGGCTGGAGGCGATGCATTCGCCGCTGGTGAAGAGCGTCTCCCACATCCTCCACGAGGGCGTCCGCGCCGGCATGTTCCGCAAGGGGATCGACCCGATCCAGCTCTATATCTCCATCGCCGGCCTCAGCTATTTTTATCTCTCCAACACGCCGACGCTGTCGGCGATCTTCGGCAAGGACCTGTCGAGCCGGGCGGCAAGGCGCGCCCGCCGCAGGCATGTCGTCGACCTCTTGCTGCATTCGCTCCGGCCCTAATCAACCAACTGGTTGAAACTTGCTGCAAGGCCGGTTAGGCTGACGAACAGCGGCAAGGTGGCCGCTGGCAACACGGAGCAACCGGTGACCGGAGACGGCGCACGCACCTCGCGCAGCTTTGCGATCATCTTGATCGTGCATCTCGCCGTGCTCGTGTTCTGGCAGGTCGCGGTCGATGCCTTCCACGTGCCGAAATTCATCCTGCCCTCCCCGCTGGCAACGGTGCAGACGCTGGGCACCGCGAGCTATGCCTGGGGCGCCAACACGCTGGTCACGGCGATCGAGATCCTCGGCGGCTTCGCGCTCGGCGCGTTCGTCGGCGTCGCGCTGGCCGTGATCTTCAGCTGGGCACCGCTGCTCAGCCTCGTGCTGCTGCCGTTGTTCGTGACGATGAACATGATCCCGAAGGTCGCGCTCGGCCCGCTCTTCATCGTCTGGTTCTCCTACGGCATCGTGCCGAACATCCTGATCGCCTTCAGCATCTGCTTCTTCCCGATCCTGCTGACCACCGCGCGCGGCCTGCGCGAGGTCGAGCCGGATCTGCTCGACCTCGTCAAATCGCTGCGCGGTTCGCGCTGGACGCTGTTCCGCAAGATCCAGTTGCCGGGATCGCTGCCTTACGTGTTCTCCGGCATGAAGGTCGGCGCGATCCTCGCGGTGGCCGGCGCCATCGTCGGCGAGTTCATCGCCTCCGAGCGCGGCCTCGGCTATCTCATGATCCAGGTGCAGTCGTCGCTCGACACGCCCGCGATGGTGATGGCCGTTGTGCTGCTGACCCTGCTCGGCGTCGCTCTCTACAGCCTGGTCCTCGCCCTCGAACGCATGTTCGTGGTCGGCGACGCCAGGCAAACTTGAAACGGCAGAACTAACAACAAGGACCGATCCATGCTGCTCACCCGCCAGACGCTGCCGAAGACGATCCCGGATATCGCAGCCCTCGACGATCTCCTGTGCCGGCCGACCCAGGCGCTGATCGACGACCTCAAGAAGGTCGAGGGCGACATCATGATCCTCGGCGTCGCCGGCAAGATGGGGCCGACGCTGGCGGGGCTCGCGAAAGCCGCCGCACCAGATCGCCGCGTCATCGGCGTCGCTCGCTTCAGCGACGCGAGCGTCAAGGTCTGGCTGCACGCGCGCGGCGTCGAGACCATCAGTTGCGACCTGATGGACGAGACCGCAATTCACGCATTGCCGAAGGCGCCCAACATCATCTTCATGGCCGGCCGCAAGTTCGGCGCCGAGGGCGACCTGTCGCTGACTTGGGCGATGAACGCGCATGTGCCCGCGCTGGCCGCGCAGGCCTTTCCGTCGTCGCGCATCGTGGCGTTCTCGACCGGCTGCATCTATCCCTTCGTCCCTGTCGACGGCAAAGGCGCGACCGAGGACATGGCGCCGAACCCGCCCGGCGAATACGCCCAATCCTGCGTCGGCCGCGAGCGCATGTTCGAGTATTTTTCGCGCAAGTTCGGAACCCCGGGCCGGCTGTTCCGGCTCAACTACGCGATCGACATGCGCTATGGCGTGCTGCACGACATCGCGACAAAGGTGCTCACGGGCACCCCGATCGACGTCAGTCTCGGCCACGTCAATTTCATCTGGCAGGGCGATGCGTCCGCGCAGGCGCTGCGCTGCCTTGCGCATTGCACCGCGCCGACCTCGCCGATCAATGTCAGCGGCCACGAGATCTTGGCGGTGCGAGATCTCGCAGCAAAATTCGGCGCGCGCTTCGGCCGCGCGCCGGTGCTGACAGGCCAGGAAGAGCCGACGGCATGGCTCACCGACACGTCCAAGGCGGTCGAGCTGTTCGGCCTGCCTGTGGTCGGCACCGAGCAGTTGATCGCCTGGACCGCGGACTGGGTCTCGCGTTCCATGCCAAGCCTCGGCAAGCCCACCAAATACGAGGTGCGCGATGGACGCTACTGACGGTCCGCCCATCCTCAAGCTCGGCGTCGACGACGCGATCGCCGGGCTGGTGCTATCGACGGAAGCGCAGTGGAACCAGACCGAGGAGGACTGGCGCGTCTTCCTGCGCGATGGCGTCGTGTTCGGCATTCGCGACGGCCTGCGGCTGGTCGCGACCGCCGCGCTGCTGCCCTATTCCGACAACAACGCCTGGATCAGCATGGTGCTGGTATCAGGCACGCATCGCCGCCGCGGCCTTGCCACCCGTCTGGTCGATGCCTGCCTGGAAACCGCGCGCAAGAACGGCCTGACCAGCTGGCTCGACGCGACGCCCGACGGCGCCGCCGTCTACGGCCCGCTCGGATTCACGCCGACGCTGCAATTGCGCCGGCTGAAGCTGGTGAAGTCCGGGCGAGCCGAAGCCCCACCGCCTTCATCGGCGACCATCGATGCGCTGCGGGCGCGGGACCGGCGCGCCACCGGTATCGACCGCACCGCGCTCCTCTCCGCCATCGCCCTGCGCTCCGGCTCGCGCATCGTCGCAGCGCATGGCGCCATCGCGCTGGTTCGCGACGGCCGAACCGCGCGCCATATCGGGCCGTTGTTTGCCAACAATGCCGCGCCGGCGCTGGCCCTGGTTCATGCGATCGTGCGCTCCGAGACCGGCCCGATTCTGATCGATGCCGTTGCGTCGCAAGCCGCATTCCTGGACGGATTGACCGCCTCGGGCTGGACCATCGAGCGGCCGTTCCAGCGCATGCGGTTCGGCCTGGCCACCACCGCTACCAAGGAAACGCCATTCGCCGTCGCCGGCCCTGAATTCGGATAGGACATCATGCACCACAGCCAGATCAACAGCGACGTCCGCAAGCTGATCGCCGACGGCACCGTGTTGCCGGCGCATCCCCTTGCGCTCACGGCGGAGCGCCAACTCGACAAGACGCATCAGCGCGCGCTGACGCGCTACTACATCGACGCCGGCTCGGGCGGCCTTGCGGTCGGCGTCCACACCACACAATTCGCGATCCGCGACGTCGGTCTCTATCGCCCGGTGCTCGAGCTCGCCGCCGAGACCGCTGCGAACTGGACCAGGCGTCCGCTGGCGATGGTCGCGGGCCTCGCCGGTCCAACAAGCCACGCAACGGCTGAGGCCCGCACCGCGCGTGATATCGGCTATCACGCAGGGCTCCTCAGCCTCGCCGCGATGAAGAGCGCCTCCGAGGATGAGATCATTGCGCATTGCACGGCGGTCGCCGCCGAGATCCCGCTGGTCGGCTTCTATCTCCAGCCGGCCGTCGGCGGGGTCGTCCTGTCGAGCCGGTTCTGGCAGCGCTTCGCCGCGATCGACAATGTGATCGCGATCAAGATCGCGCCGTTCAACCGCTATCGCACGCTCGACGTGCTGCGCGGCGTCGCGGCGGCGGGTGCGCTCGACCGCGTCGCGCTCTACACCGGCAACGACGACCATATCCTGCTCGACCTGATGCTGCCGTTCGACCTGCGCGACAACGGCATCACCACGCGCACCTATTTTAGGGGCGGCCTGCTCGGCCATTGGTCGGTGTGGACCGCGAGCGCCATCAAACAGTTCGAGCGCTGCAAGGCGGCGCGGCACAAGGAGACCGTGCCGGCCGATCTGCTCGCCCTCGATGCCCGCGTCACCGACTGCAACAGCGCCTTCTTCGACGTCGCCAACAATTTTCACGGCTGCATCGCCGGTTGCCACGAGGTGCTGCGGCGTCAGGGCCTGATGCAGGGCCTGTGGTGCCTCGACCCGAACGAGGGCCTCAGCCCCGGTCAGAAAGAGGAGATCGACCGCGTCACTCGCGAGCACGCCGACCTCGGCGACGATGCGTTCGTCGCCGCCAATCTGAGCAAATGGCTGGCATGAGCGCCGAGCCCTTCATCAGCCTGAGCGGCGTCCGAAAGGTTTATCGCAGCGGCGGCGCCGAGTTCCTGGCGGTGTCCGACGTCACGATGGACGTGCAGGAAGGTGAGCTCGTCTCGCTGGTCGGCCCCTCCGGCTGCGGCAAGACCACGGTGATGAAGATCTTGGCCGGCCTGCACGGCGCCGACGGCGGCACCGTCAGAATTGGCAATGCCAAGAGCCCGTTCGATCCGACCCGCGACATCGGCATGGTGTTCCAGCAGGCGCTGCTGCTGAAGTGGCGCACCATCCTGGACAACGTTCTGTTGCCGGCCGAGATCGTTGGCCTGCCGATCAAGGCCGCGCGCGAGCGGGCGCGCGATCTGCTCAACCTGGTCGGGCTTGCCGGCTACGAGCAGAAATATCCGCGAGAGCTCTCCGGCGGCATGCAGCAGCGCACCGCGATCGCGCGGGCCTTCATTCACGATCCAAAACTGATCCTGATGGACGAGCCGTTCGGTGCGCTGGACGCCCTGACGCGCGAGCAGATGAATCTGGAGATGCTGCGGATCTGGCGCGAGAGCGGCAAGACCATCATCTTCGTCACGCACTCGATCCAGGAAGCCGTGTTCCTGTCCTCGCACTGCGCCGTGCTGACGGCGGGCCCGGCGAAGATGGCCGACTACTTCCCGATCGACCTGCCCTTCCCGCGCGACCTGCCGCTGAAGACGACCGACGCGTTCGGCGCCTATGCAAGGCGGATCTATGCGAAGCTGGGCCTGGGCGCGGCGTAAAACTGCCCGATGAGTCCGTAGCCCGGTGGAGCGAAGCGTAATCCGGGGCGGTGCCGTTGACGTGCGAGATCCCGGATTTCGCTGCGCTCCATCCGGGCTACGGAAGCGGGGCGCGGCGTAACCACCGCGCCCCCTTCACACTCAAGTCTTATTCCGCATCTTGCTGAGCAGATAGTTGTCGTAGAAGTTTTCCGCGATCTGCGTGTAGAACAGCAGCTCCTTCATATAGGCGTCGTGGCTCTCCTTGGTGCGCTTGAACAAATCGCTCTTGGCGGCGAGCTCGTTCAGATGCTCCTGGGTCGCGTTGTAGCAGGCCTCCAGCACCGGCTGCGGGAACGCCTTCAGCTCCGCGCCGTTGGCGATCAGCCGCTTCAGGGCCGCCGGATTCACGCTGTCGTATTTCTCCAGCATCCAGGCGCCGGCCGCCGAGGCAGCCTGATTGACGATCGCCTGGTACTGCTTCGGCAAGCTCGCCCACTTCTCGTCATTGACGATCATGTGCAGCATCGCGCCGCCTTCCCACCAGCCGGGGAAGTAATAGTACTTGGCGACCTTCTGGAAACCGAGCTTCTCGTCGTCATAGGGACCGACGAATTCAGCGGCGTCGATCGAGCCCTTCTCCAGCGCCGCATAGACGTCGCCGCCGGCGAGCTGCTGCGGCACGATGCCGAGCCTGGCCAGCACATGGCCGCCCATGCCGGCGATGCGGAATTTGAGGCCCTTGAGATCGTCGACGGTCTTGATCTCCTTGCGGAACCAGCCGCCCATCTGGGTGCCGGAATTGCCGCAGAGGATGGCGTGCGTCTTGAACGGCTTCAGCGCCTCGTTGGTGAGGTCGGCACCGCCGCCGAAATACCACCAGGATTCCTGGTGGCGATGGTTCATGCCGAACGGCGCGCCGGTGGCGTAGGCCAGCGCCGGCTCCTTGCCGATGTAGAAATACAGCGGCGTCTGCGCCATCTCGACGGACGCGACGCTGACGGCATCGAGCGCCTGGAGGCCGGGGACGAGCTCGCCGGCCGCAAAGGTCTGGATCTGGAATTTGTTGTCGGTGGCTTCCGCAACGTATTTCGCAAAGGTCTGCGCCGTGCCGTAGATGGTGTCGAGCGACTTCGGGAAGCTCGAGGTCAGGCGCCATTTGATCTCGGGCGCGCCTTGCGCAATTGCAGGTGCAGCAACCAGCGTCGTCGCGCCGGCGACCGCGCCGCCCTTGAGGAATGTACGGCGTTTCATGTTGGGGTCTCTCCCTGGAAGTAAGTTTCAAACATATCGGGGTCTGGCCACGGCCTTCGCGGACCGTTTGCCCGTTCCTATAGCGGAGTTCAAGCCGGGAGCGGAAGGCCTGCCGGCGTCCGTAGCCCCGGATGGCGCGCAGCGCGATCCGGGACGAGAGCGCGTTGGAAGGCCGCTCAGAGCAGCTTCGCGCTCACGAACAGCGCGCGCACGGCGTTGGTCGCCTGCACCGCGAGCATGGCGTTGTCGGCGGCGCCTTCGAGCGCCGCGACCGCCTCTTCATGGAGCGAGCGGAATTCCATCCACTCGACCGATTTGAAGTTGGTGAGGAATTGATAGGCCTGGCCGACGGTCGCAATCGCCAGCGTGTCGCCGTTCAGCTTGATCTTGAACGTCGTACGCAGCGGGGTCTCGGAACTCTGGGGATCACTCATGGGCTGCTTCTGGACGAGGTGGGCTTAACGAAGGGGAAACGGCACCCCCGCCGTCCAGCAAATATCAGGAGTCGGTGCTCGCGCGCTGCGCGGCTATCGCCGATCCACTCAGGCTCGGCACCACGACCAGGCGGTTGAACTCGCCATTGTCCCAGGCCTTGAGGAAACGATCATAGTCCTTGATCGAGACGCAGCCGTTGGAGTCGCCGCGCGGTCCGAGCATGTAGCTGTGGGTGAGCAGCCCGACGCGGCCAAGCGCGCTGGTACCCTCGGTCGGCGTCAGGCGCAGCGCGCGGATGCCGTGGAACAGCTTTTCACGCGGCTTCAGATCGTAGGTCGCGGGCGGGGTCGCGCCGACCATGCGCTGGTCGACATGATTGGGGTCGTCCATCAGCGCGCCCATGCCCGAATGGGCTTCCAGCGCGACGCCGCTCGGCAGGTAAAGCGCCTTGGCCTTGATGTCATAGACCGCCGTGCGTGAATCGTAGCCGAGCGCGGCGAGATCAGGCGCCCTAACGAGCAGGCCGTCGCCGGGAGTCAGCGAGGCCAGCTTGATCTTGTCGGTGAACTTCTCGAAGAAATTGCGGTTGTCGACCCTGGGGTTGGTCTCGGCATAGGCTTGGCTCGAGGCGATCTGAGACGCGAGGTCTGCCTGGGTCGGGCGCGAGCGCGGCATCGGGACGGCGTCGGCGCGCTGCGACGGCCTCGTCTCGTCAACCACGTGCCGGTCGTCATCGGTCAGGGTCGAGCCGGTCAGGGTCGAGCGCCAGTCGTCGCCCTGGAGTTTTTGGGCCAGCATCGCTTTGGCGTCGCGCAGCTTGAGCTGGACCGCGCTCACCGCGGAACGCTCCAGCGACCGCAGGCCGAAGTCACGGGCGGGCGGGCTGCTGGATACCGAAGCGAAACGGTCGTCAAACGAAGGGCCATTGGCCGGAGGCAGTGCGGTGGCCGGAGGCAGTGAGGCGGTGACCAGCGGCGTCGAATCGCCCATGTCCGCGACCCAGGCGGCAGCTCCCAGTGCCAGCGCGACGGCTGCCAAAGACAGCAGTATCGTCTCCGCTCGCCCAATACGGCGGCGCGACAACAGCCTTTCGGCGCTTGCGCGGTCGGAAACCATCAGATCCCCAAATCGACCCCCGGAGGGCCCAGCCCCGTCCGGAGACTCTATACCAGCTATGGCATTGGGAGCCAGCTCTATGATGGAATTGTGGCTCGGTAAAGAAAAGTTGGAAGCCCTTACAAAATAAGGGTTTTTGGCAAACACTCCGGGCCACGTTTTCACGCGTTGGCCCCACGTTTCCGGTGAGTCGGTTAGCCGGGGCTACGCTCCAACCTATCAAGTTTGAGGGGCAAATGCCGTACATCACCGACCTCCATCTCAAGGCCTCCGACACCCGCCAGAGCATCAGCGACTGCCCCGTGAAGGGCCAGAAGGGGTTCGTGCTGCGCACCACCCCCAACGGGGTGTTCAGCTTCTACTACCAGTACCTGAACAAGAAACGGCTGCATCCCGAGACCGGCAAGCCGGTGCGCGAGTGGCACCTGATCGGCGAACACCCGGTGTGGACGATTGCCCGCGCCCGCGCCGAAGCCACCGCCCTCGCCGGGCTGGTCGCCAGCGGCAAGAGCATCACCGCTGAGCGCGCCCGTGACCTCGTCCTGTCCCGCGCCACCGGCCGCACCTTCCGGCAGATGCACGACGCCTACATGGCCTATTGCGAGGAACCGGTGCTGCGCCGCTGGGGCACCGTGCCCCGCAAGGAGAGCCACGACGGCATCCGTTCGGCGCTGAGCCGCCCGCTGGCATGGTGGGGCGACCGGGTCGCCAGCGAGATCACCAGCCAAGAGATCATGGAGCTGTACCGCAGCTACGTCACGGAGAAGCACCCGGCCCAAGCCAACAACGTCCTGCAACAGCTTGGCACCATGTTCACAGGGGGCAAGCATCCCGACCGCGCCTTCGTGACCATCAACCCGGTCCCGACGCTGAGGGGGGACGACCGCGCGACCGAGGTCGGCGACATCGAGGATGGTCTCGTCCTCACCGCCGACCAGCTGCGCAAATTCTGGTTCGGTCTCGACGCCCCGCACTGCCCCGGCTCGCCGCTCACCAAGCTGGCGCTGAAGCTGTCGCTGGTGACACTGCTGCGCACCGGGGAATGCTGCGCGATCCCGCGCGCAGGGATCGGGCCCGACACGGTGACGATCCCGCTCGCCGTCACCAAGGGGCGTCGCTCGCCCAAGGCGCGCGACCTCGTGCAGCCGCTCAACAGTCTGGCGCGCGAGATACTCGGTCAGGTCTTTTCGATTGGCGACCCGATGCGGGAGTATGCATTCCCGAAAGCGCGCGGCGGCCGCAAGTCCAGCAAGGCCGCCACCGCCAACAAGCGCTACATGGCGCAGTGTTCACTCCAAATCATGACACGCCGTCGCGGATGCCGCGACAAGGAGCGCAGCCAGATCGGCATCAACCAGTATCTCGGCCTGCCCGAAGGCTTGTCGCCGCACGATCTGCGCCGCACCGGGGCCTGCATCCTTGAGCAGTTGGGGTACAGCGACGCCGAGATCGGCAAGGTGATGACGCACAAGGCCCCCGACAAGAACGCCGCCCCGGTCACCCGCAGGCACTATCTCGTGCCGGTCAAGATCATCGAGCGTCAGATCGTTGACCCGCGCGTCAAGGCACTCGACGACCTCGATGCCGCGCTGCGCGAAATACTCGGCCTGTCGTCAACGCCGCATTTGGTCGAGGCCGCCTGAAGCGTTCGCCAACAATCGCTCACCAGCCAGACCCCGCCACGGCGGGGTTTTTCTTTTGAGAATTGTATGCTCACAATCCATACAATCGCGGAACGACACGATGAAGTCGCGATCTCGCCATCCAGCTCGATGGCGCCTGCTTGAGCGGCAATCGCGCGGCGTTTGCTGACTTCTTTTAATGCGAATCGCATCTCGACGCGGCAAATTTTGAATCGAGGAACATCGCGGCCTTGGTCAAGTTTTCCCGACGCCCTCAAGCTCGTGAGGGCAAACTCAAGCCCCGGCTCATGCCCTAACGTGGGCTGGGGTCCTTTTGAAAAAGCCCGGCGCGGAGGCCGAACACCCGCCGCCTGCGTCCGGTGTACGCTCAACACTGTGCATAACTGTGCCCCAGCATCCACTATGCAGTTTGTGCCACTAACCATTGTCACTGGATCGCGCGCGCAGAACAGCTACCTCCCCGCTGTGCAAGCAGAGACACCCATCCCGCTGAAACTGTCGAACGCCCGTCGCGCGCTGGCGGAAATGTTCATCGATCTCTGCTTGGCGTTTCACGCCACCACGGTGCCGCTGGATCAGGAGCCGGGCGAGACCGATGCCAACCGCGCCTTGGTCGCTGTCGCCGCGATGCTGGGTCACGCCGAAGGGCGCGCGATGAACGCCAGCGAGATCGCCGTCCGCCTCAACATGCCGCGCACGTCTGTCATGTGACGGCTCGACGTGTTGCGGGAGCAAGGTCTGCTGCAGCGGATCAAGGGCAGATATTATCTTGAGCCACATCGCGCGGCGCAGGTGCCACACCGGGACAAATTCACGCTGATCCTGGCAAAGGGCTTCAAGGAGATCGCGCCGCTCCTGTCCGAAATGGACAGTTGATTTTTGCGATGCAGAAAAGTCTTTCCGCGCCTTCGCATTTCTGCGGGGAACGTTCTCCGCAATTCTTGCTTCGCACCTTATGCGATAATTCGTAGATGATGCGACCTGTAACGCCTGCCTCATTTCTGTCGTACTCTGTACGCTCTGTTGACTCCGAGGGGATTCGACGATTGATTAACAATCGCGCCCCAGTTGAAAACTGAGAAGGCGATTGTGTCGCGTAATGTACGACACCTACAGGAGGACGGGGACGGTGGCGAAGAAGAAGCGGGTGGCAAAGCTGGGCCCGACGAAAGTGAACGCCGACACCGAACGCGAGTTCGGCACGCGTCTGCGACTGGCGCGGCTCGCGAAGAACATGAGCCAAGAGCAACTGGCTACTCAGTTCGGCCTCTCCTTCCAGCAGATCCAGAAGTACGAGAAGGGCACCAACCGCATGTCCGGCTCCCGCCTGATCCAGTTCAGCAAGGCGCTCGACACCACGCCGCACCAGCTGCTGGGCGGGACAAGACCGAGAGTGCGGCGATCATCGACGCCGAGGTGTACAGGCTGGCGCAGGTGTTCATGCAAATCCCGGCGCTGCTGCGCCCGCTCGTGCTGAAGCTGCTCAACGGCATCGTGGAGCTGGTCGCGTGAGCAACATCGTCCGCATGAACCCCGACGAGAGCGAAGGATAACAACCATGGCCTATCAGAACGAACTCACGGAGATCGCGATCAACGAGCTGAAGGCGCACGGCATCCGGCCGCAACTCCGCGACACCAACGGCGGCCACATCGAGATCGCATGGCAGGTTGTCCCCGAGAAGGAGGTGCGCAAGGTTGTCGTTGCGAAGACGACCAGCGACTGGCGCTCACGCATGAATACACGCGCGGATGTGCGCCGCCTGTTACGCGCCGACAATGTTTCGTTGAAGATGTCCACCGACAAACCAAAGAAGCCCGAGAAGCTGAAGGTCGAGCAGGCGCTGTCACTGCCGGTCGAGGTGCTGCCGATCCCCGATCAGGTCGCCGCGATGCGCGGCGAAATGGCCGACCTCGCCGAGTTGGTCGTGCGCCTCGTCAAGATCGTCACGGGCGTGCGCGACACCATCTCGACCTACGTGCCGAAGGCCGTGGAAGTCAAACCGGCACCAGCCTCGTCGCGCAGCATCAAGCTGGTCGAGTACCTCTCGCATGACCGCTGGACGAACATCGACACGCTGCCGCGCGACACCGGGTTGAAGCCCGAGCAGATCAAGCTGAAGCTGCAATATCTGAAGACCCACGATGAGGTCGAGATTTTCCGGGGACAGGTCAAGCTGAAACCGCCGAAGCAAGACGAGGTGCAGCCGAAGAAGGTCCACTGGAAGACCGCGCAGAAGATCGCGCGCGAGGAAGCCGAGCGGGCGGCGCAGGAGAAGGCGGCGGCAAAGAAGCCTGCCAAGGTGGCTGCGAAAAAGAAGGGACCGAAGACCAGCAGCGCCGCCGCCGGGCCCGCGTTCCTCAACGGGGCCACCGCCGAGAAGGCGACATGAAGCTGGAGATAGCGAACGAGCCGGGCTGGATCGGAGACTTCTCCCGGCATCAGGCCAAAGGCGCGATCCCCAACGGCTCGCGGATCATGAAGACGCGGGCTGAGCCGCGCGACATGAACCCGGTGGGGACATTCGGCACCGTTCTCGGCTCCATCGACACGCGTGAATCGACCCGGCCTTCGCCACGCGCATGAAGACCGAATACGCCTACTGGGTCGAGTGGGATGACGCGCCAAAGTGCGCCGTGTTCATTGTCGGCTGGAAGATCGGGCGACCGACCTTTTGCGTAGGGTAGCGGCACTTGAAAACGTGGTCACGACCTGTGGGGCTGCTCCGCGATACTACGGAGGGCGGGCTGGCGCTCTTCCATTGCAGGTCGAGCCAGCCGGTCTAGACTCGTCCCGATCTACCAAATCGATTCGAAGAGAATGGCGAAGTCTTCAAAACTTGTGGTCGCGAAGAAGGGACGCGTGCTCCTGGTCCGACGACGACGCGATAGGCTCTGGATGTTTCCGGGCGGTCGCAAGCGTGCAGGTGAGAGCGAAAGGAAGTGCCTCCGCCGCGAGATCAGGGAAGAACTGCCGAAGCTCAAGCTGGGACCGATGAAGCTCTGGAAAGAAGTAAAGGCAAAGAATCGTCGGTCCGGTCGTAAGATGAGTGACGCGATCTTCTTAGCAAAGAACGCGTCCGGCCCGCTGAAGATCGGCGACAAGAAGGAGATCGACAGGGCAGTCTGGTGCAAACCACGAGGAATTAGGCTGACGCCGACTTCGCGTTACATTCGGGACAAGTTGTTTCCGAAGTGAACTGTGTCCCCACAGTCGGCAAGTTGGCAAAACGCCTTGCATGTTCTCAAAGGTTAGTGGTCTGGCTTTTCGCGCACGATGACGCCGGTTTTGGGATCAGCATGAAATTCCATCTTCTGTCCGTTCTTGATGCCTTCGCCCTCCCACTGGCCGTCGTCGGCTTCAAGCTTAGTGACCTGAGAATAGCCGGACTCGATGACCTTAGCCTTCACTTGCTCCATCGGCATCCAGTCAGGTCCGGGTTGATCGGCGCTTGCTGCTGAGGCCACGGCGAGAGAACCGATAACCAGAATTGTGGCAAGCTTCATTTTGGCCTCCTCTCGTTAGGGCGTTAGAGGCGTTAACGAGAGCGCTGACATGGTTGTTCCCCTGCCACTCTCGCAAGTTCTCGCGCTGTGCCTCTGATAGCGCCGCAATAGCGGATCTCAGCAGAGGTCCGCGAGTTGGGCCATGAACGGACTCATGCACCGCCGCAATCGTCTATTCGATCACCTCATCTGCGCGAAGGAGCAATAAGGTCGGCACGCTGAGACCGAGTGCCTTGGCAGTTTTCATGTTGATCACGAAGTCGAATTTGACCGGCTGCTCTACCGGCAGATCAGACGGCTTGGCGCCTTTGAGGATCTTATCGACGTAGCTTCCTGCACGGCGGAACAGATCGGCTATATCGGGGCCGTAGACGATCAATCCATCACTAGCGAATTGTCGGGAGAAATGAATCGCAGGCAGATGATGTTTCGCCGCGAGCGCGACAACTCGGGGGGCCTCGACAGAGCTGGCCCCGCAAATTCGGACAGTAGCTTGAGTGGATTTTCTGCCTGACAGCGGCGAGGATTCTTGCTGCGAATCAGGAGCGAAGATGACGAAGAAGAGCCGCCGG